>CALVKM010000007.1 GCA_944332705.1 uncultured Bacilli bacterium | reverse complement strand
CATTACCACATTATCGGTCCCTGAAATTTTGATGGCAAATTGGAATAAATGTTACATATCTATTATAACTGCACAATATATCTCTCCATTTACCATACAAAACTCCTGATATATAAATAGGAAACCCTATATAATAGAGTTTCCTATAACAAGAATAGACTAATATGTTCCTCGAAATTAATCTTCACAACGCTATTCATCGATGAAATTATTTGGTTGACTAATATGTTCCTCGAAATTAATCTTCTCAATGCAACCAATTATATAATTTCCAATGTGAATTTAATATACCACACTTTTGTTAGAAAGTCAACCTTGACTTTCTAATATATTATATGCAATTTGAATAAATTAATGCATTATTTCTGTTGCACATTTTATTAAATTATGTAATAATATTGACGAGGTGGAAAAATGGCTGATAAAGAAAGAAATTATACTAAAAACTTTAAAAAATTAAATATGTATAGTTACATAATTATGGTTCTACTCCTTGTTGCAATAATTCTTGGTTTTGTTAATGCTTGTAGTAGAGGAGATAGTAATAATGACTATGATGTATCAATGATGCATACTGTTGGAGTTGCTGATGTTCTTGATATGTTTGAAGATACTGATAGTACTTATGTCCTTTATATAGGTCGTGAAACATGTACAGTATGTCATGAATTATTACCAACATTACAAGATGCTCAAATTAATAATAATTATATAACTCAATATTTAGATCTTTCTGAAGTTGATCGAAGTGGAGCGAATTGGGAAGAACTTGTAGAATTACTTGATATGGAAACCACAACAACTGTTGATGAAGCAGGGGTTGGTGAAGAAGTAACTGATACATTTGGAAATTTCATTAATGACTATGGCTTTACTCCATGTGTGATAATTATCCAAGATGGCAAGCAAGCTGGAGGTTTCTTTGGTAGTTACTCGTTAACAGCTTTTGAAGATTGGTTAGATAATTTTGGTATTTAAAAAAGGAAAAATTAATTTTCTTTTTTTAATCTTCAAAATCTTCAATTTCTGTTTTAGTTTTATGTGGTTCATCAAAATATAGGTTAGGGTAGTTTTGTTGTCTTAATACTTCATAAACCATAATAGCTACAGTATTTGATAAATTTAGAGCCCTAACATTATCACTCATAGGTAGTCTAATACAATTATCAAGGTGAGGTTTTAAAATGTTTTTTGGTATTCCAGTTGATTCTTTACCAAATACTAAATAAATATTTTCATCTTTATTGCTAAAATCAAATTTCATCGGAGGTTTATGTCCATATCTAGTTAAAAAGTAAAATTTACCATTTGAATTTTTATTTAAAAAATCTTCATAATTTTCATAAACATACCATTTTAATTTATCAATATAATTAACACCACTACGAATCAAATGTTTATCATCTACTTCAAAACCTAATGGTTTAATTAAGTGTAACACGGCATTAGTAGCAACACAAGTCCGCATTATATTACCAGTATTTTGAGGAATTTCTGGTTCAAATAAAACTACATTTATCATATTTTACTCCTTTAAAAAAAGGTCTTTATTGACCTTCGTATTCATATATATCTAATAACTTTTGTAAGTCTCCAGAATTAATCATGTTATCATCATCTCTTTCAACTACATATACAAGTTCACCATCTTGATAATATAGAATTGTTGGTATTTTATCTATTTCATCAGTATTAAATGCATTATTAATTCTTGTAATATAATTATCTTGTTCCATAATATCTAATACATTCAAATAATAAAATACATCATTTAACTTATAATCATCAATTATCCCTTTTATGCTTTCTTCAAGAGCATAAGTTTCCGCATCTCCAGTATAAGTAATTAATACAAAATAACCACTTTGAGGTGCTTCAGCAAGAATTTGACTTACTTCATCCAAGTTTTTAATTTCTAAACTAACAGTGTCAGTTGTTAGTAAATAACTATTAGTTATTTGTTCTTCTTTTCTTACTTGATTAACCCGATATATGTAAATCACAATAAGTATTACAGCAAGTACCACTCCAATAATAATGTAAATTGTTTTTGGAGTAATCGTTTGAGTTGCATTTTTTACTTCTTTTGTTTCATTTGTTGTTTTTTTATCAGCCATTTTATAACCTACCTTCCATTAATATATTATCATAAATTTTCAAAATTTAATAGACTTTTTTTATTCTTCTTCATCATTTTTCTCTAATTTGACTAAAACTTCTCTTGGCTTTGATCCATTTTGTGGACCAACAATACCACGAGATTCCAGTAAATCCATAAGTCTAGCGGCTCTATTATATCCAAATCTAAATCTTCTTTGAATTAAAGAAGCACTGATTTTTCCTGTTTGAATGGCAAATTCTACCACATCATTATAAGCCGCATCATCTTCACCAGCATAAGAATTGGTTGAACCACTAGAAGTATTTGTACTTACATTTTCAAAATCTTCATTATACTTGACAGTTGCTTGACTTTTACAATAATCAATCAATCTTTTTATTTCATCATCATTGATAAAACAACCTTGAATTCTAGTCGGAGCACTATCACCCATAGGGAAGTATAGCATATCACCTTTACCAAGTAATTTTTCAGCTCCTGGTTGATCAAGTATAGTTCGTGAATCTATTTGACTAGAAACCGCGAATGAGATACGTGATGGAATATTATTTTTAATTAAACCTGTTATAACATCAGTTGAAGGCCTTTGGGTTGCAACAATTAAATGTATTCCCGCAGCTCTAGCAAGTTGAGTAATTCTTGTAATAGAATCTTCAACTTCTTTAGAAGCAACAAGCATTAAATCCGCAAGTTCATCGATAATTACGACAATGTATGGCATCTTAGCTTGCATTTTTTCTGGGTGTTTTTTATTTTCTTTTTCAATTAATTCATTATATCCCGAAATATTTTTAACTTCGCATTCACTAAACAAAGTAAATCTTTTATCCATTTCGGATACTACTTGTTGCAGTGTTAAACTAGCTTTTTTAGGATCACTTACTACTGGACATAGTAGGTGAGGAATACCATTATAATTAGTAAGTTCCACTTTTTTAGGATCAACTAATACAAGTTTTACTTCATTAGGTTTATAACGCATTAATATTGATGCAATAATACCATTGATGCATACTGATTTACCTGATCCAGTAGAACCCGCAACAAGCAAGTGTGGCATCTTAGTTAAATCCATAACTTTTGGTGTACCCATAATATCTTTACCTAAAGCCGCACAAATTTTCGCATCACTTTTTAAATTTTGTGGAGACTCTAATACTTCTCTTAAAGTAACACTACTAATTGTTGGATTAGGAATTTCTATCCCAATAGTACTTTTACCAGGAATCGGTGCTTGAATAATTACATCTTTCGCCGCCAAGGCAAGGGCTATTTCTTTATTTATGTTAACAATCCGACTTACCTTTGTGCCCGCAGGAACAGTAAGTTCATATTCCGTAACTGCAGGTCCGATATGTATTTCAACAACTTTAGCATTTACTCCAAAATCTCTAAGTACTCGCTCAAGTATTTCTTTATTGCTTTTAGTAAATTCTGTTGAATTGATCTTTTTTTGTTTTATTGGATCAAAAATTTCATTAAACTTAGGAAGCGTGTATGTTGTACTTTCATAAATATCTTCTTGCCTTTTTTTAGGTTCCAAAGATTCTTGTTCAATTGGTTTTTGTTTCAATTCATCCATACTTGTAATAACAATTTTATCTTGCTTAGGTTCTTCTTTTACTTCTTCATTACTATTTGTAGTTATTACTTCATCACTACTAACTTCTTTCTTTTCCTTTTTCTTATGTTTAAATATTCCAAATATTTTACCAAATATATTTGATAGATTAACATTAAATGTTAAAACAGCTGCAAAAATACCTATAATAACTAATATTACAATTGAACCAGTTTTACCAAATAAACTATATAAAAGCGTAATAAATGTTGCTCCGATAAAACCTCCACCAATTACTACAGAAGTTGTCCCACTAGTCTCTAAGGCATTATTTGCAGTAATACTAGAAATTCTTTCCATAAAATTATCATATGTTGCTTTAAATATATCTCCAGGACTATTAGATAAATTCAAAAACTCAAAATGACTAGCAACTAAAATTATAATAAATATTAAATAAAGTCCAATCAACTTTCCACTAGTAAATTTTGGCATCTTTCTTTTATATAACATATATATTCCCAAGATTATTGTAAATATTAAAACAACTATCCACCAAGCCCCCGCCAAAAACATAGCAAATTTCTTTATTAGTGAACCAACAAAGCCAAAACCAAAGCCAATTATACCTATTAATATAAGGATAAGGCCAATAAGTTCAACACTATAACTACTTGTGGCACTACTTTCTTTTGATTTCTTTTTCTTTGCCATTTTTATCACCCTAATTAATTATACCTTAATATCGACAATTTTTCAATTTATTTAGGGTATATTACATTGTTAGAAAAATTACATACAAGAAAAAAATCAAGTTTTTACACTTGATTTAATAACCTTTCTTTACATAATAATCATATAATTCTTTAAAACGATTAAAATGTACTACTTCTCTTTGCCTTAAAAATAGTAGTGGTTCTATTACTGCAGGATCTGTTGCTAAATTGATTAAATTTTCATAAGCGCTACGAGCTTTTTGTTCTGCTGCCATATCTTCCGATAAGTCTGTAAGAGGATCAGAAGTTACAGCAATGGACATAGCATCAAAAGGAATACCATTAGCATTACATGGATATATTCCTTTATTATGTTCAGTATAATATTGTTCTAATCCAGCTTCTTTAATTTCTTCAATTGTAGCATTTTTCATAAGCTCGTGAACTATAGTAGCTACCATTTCCATATGACCCATTTCTTCAGTAGCAATATCGTTAAGCAATGCTCTTCCCATCTCATCAGGCATAGTAAATTTTTGAGAAAAATATCTAAGTGTTGCTCCAAGTTCTCCAGCTGGACCTCCAAATTGAGTAATTATTAATTTAGCCATTTTTAAATCTTTTTTAGTAATATTAACTGGATAAGCTAAATGTTTTACATACTTAAACATACTTTGTATCATCCTCTCTTTCCCAAGGCCATGGATTTTTAATCCATTCAAAGCTTGAACTTGAATCGCTATCGATTACTTCAAGTGGTCCATAAGTCTTAACATATTCCATTTCTTTTTGATTAGATATCACTACTAGTTTATTGAATTTTTCTAACATTTCTCTATCATTCGGATGCAAATCTAAATATAAATTTAAATCATTGATAGCAAAAGATAATTCCATTATTTCTAGTAATAATTCTTCTCTTTTAGTTTTAGGCACTATTTTTTTGTAAGTATAATTTTTATATGGTTTATATTCATTTGCAAACATATTACCTCGTAAAAAACCCTCACTAACTGAAACTAAATCAGAATTATTACTCATATTATTGCTACTCATCATATTTGGATATAAGTTATAAGCTATAAATCCTAAATTATCATCAAATAACATTTTATTTCCTCCCTACATTATAGTATGAATTCCTATTTTTGGGGTATGGGTATATAACTTATATATTAATAAATTTCAAAAAGTAATAAAGTTATATTAAATAGAAGAGTTGATGAAAATATTTATTAAATATGCTCATGCACCATTTGGTCCAATTGTTAATAATCAAGATGTCTTTGTGGATTTTAAAATTAAATGCAAGTGAGTTGGATTGGCTTGCAGTTACTTTGAGAATTCAAAGAATATTTCTATGAATGTATTTTTATTGATTAAATAATCTTTATCTGATATAATGCAATTAGGAAGGAAGTGGGCAATGATGAAATATAGCATTGGTTTAGATTTAGGGGTTAATAATGTTGGCTGGTCAATTGTTAATGTTGATACTGCAGAAATCGAAAAGTGTGGGGTAAGAAGATTTAACACTAGTGACGGCGCAAAAGATAGAAGATCTTTTAGAAATACTAGAAGAAGATTAAAAAGAAAAGATACTAGAAAGGAAGATTTATTAAAATTATTTGGTAAAATTGATTTTCCTACAACTAATACAATTGATGCTTTATTAATTGAGAAAAGATATAAAGGAATTCATGAACAAATAACCAAACAAGATATTGTTAATATTTTGTGCTTTTTTGTAACACATCGTGGATATATTCCTTTTGGTGATGAAGAAGTAGAATTTGTGGATTTACAAGGCAAATTGCCATGTGAATATTATTATAATCTGTATAAAAATAGCATTAATAATAAATATCGAGCATTAAGACAAACTGTTAAAAATATCGATAATGAAAGAGAAATAAGAAAACTAATTGAAGTTCAAAGTAAATTTTATCCAGAATTAAATGATGCTTTTTTAAAAAACTTATTAGGAGATGAAACACAAAAAGGAATATTTAATCGTAAGAGGAAATTCTGGGAAGGGCCAGGCTCTATTAATTCATATACACCATACGGTAGATTTAATAGTGATGCAGATCGACTTGATTACTTAAGGAAAAAAGATGAAAATCCAAATTATGAAAAATATTTATTTGAAGATTTAATAGGAAGATGTAGTGTTAATCATGATGAAAAGTGTGCACTAAATGCCAATTTTTATGCAGAAAAATTTAATTTATTAAATGATTTTATTAATATATCTTTTAAAACTATTGAAGAATTAGATAATCTAAATGCTTTTTATAAAGTAAATAATACAACATATAAATTAAATAAAGAAGGATTAGAATTAGTTTTTAATTATTGTACTCAAAATGATAATATAACTATAAAAGGTCTTTTAAAAAAATTATTTAATACAGATATAGAAAATATTAGTGGATTTAAAACAGATGATAAAAATAAGCCTGAATTATCAACCATGAATATTTATCGCTCTATGAAACGAATATTTGTTAAAAATAATGCTAATTTAAATATTTTTAAAATGGAAAATATAGCAACATATAATATGATTATTAATTATATGGGGATTGTGCCAGGAATAGTAGAACTTGTTAATATGATTAATGGTTCTGGAATAAGTTTAGATGATAATGATATTAAAGCATTACAAGAAGCTCTGAAAACTAATAAGAAAAATTTGAAATATCATTCATTATCAGAAAATACTTTAAAGATGGCTATAAATGATATGCAAAAAGATTGCTTAAATTATATGCAAGTATATAAAAAATATGATTATGGTAAAAGAAGTAGAGAAGTATTTATCAATAAATATGCAAAATTTAGTGAAAATAAGAATTTTCCAATGTTAAATCCCGAATTTATTGATGATATAATTGCTTCTCCTCAAGTAAAAAAGACATTAAGACAAGCTATAAAAGTAATTAACGCAATAATTGAAGAAAAAGGTAGTTTACCATATTCCATAGCAATTGAATCCGCTAAAGAAACTATGAATGGATCTAAAAGAAGACAAGAGTATTCTAAAGTTCGGGATTTAAATACGAAACTTCATAAACAAGCAGAAGAATACTTAAGAAATAATAATTTAAATGTTACTGATAAGAATATTGAAAAAGTAATGTTGTGGAATGAATTTAATGGATTATGTCCTTATTGTAATAAAGCAGTAAATATTAATTCATTAATAAATGGTTCAGTTGAAATAGAACATATTTTACCAAGAAGTGCTTCTTTTGATAATTCATATGAAAATAAAACTATTTCTTGTGCTGATTGTAATAAAAATAAAGGAAATAAAACACCATTACAATATTTAGTAGGAAGTGAAAAAGAAGCATTTATTAAGAGAATTGAAGCAAATAAAAATATTTCGGATTTAAAGAAAAGAAACTTTTTATATGCGGATGATTTGAATAAGTATAAAACAAGATTCTTTAATAGAAATTTAAGAGATACCGCCTATGCGACAAAAGAAATAGTAAAGCAAATAAATATTTTTAATGATTATTTAGAAAATACTTATAGTAAAGATGTTAGAATATTAACACTTTCAACTCCAGGACAATTTACTAGTAGTATTAGAAAAAGATATGATTTGGAGAAGGATAGAGATGCTGGAGAGCAACCTTATCATCATGCGGTTGATGCATCAATTATTGCTCTATTACCTACAACTGATTTAGGAAAAGATATAATAAGATTCCAAAATGATGCTAAATTCTTTATGAATCCAAAATCTGATGATATGATGAAGCATATTGGATATGAAATGAATACCTATTATGAAAGTAAAGAAGATATTGAATATGATAAGTATATTGTTAATTTAAAAAAGATAACTGATACTAATAAAGAATTATTTAAATATTCTGGAGAAATAAATAAAGACCCTTGTCAAAAGTTGTTTAAAAAAGCGAATATAATAAAAGTTATATACAAAGAAGTTGATAATAAAAAAATATATTATCAAATAGGTCAAGTCGATGATATATATGAAGCCAAAATAAACAAAAGTTTATTTGATAAATTTTTTAATGAAGAAGGAACAAAGACATTACTATGTAAAGACTCTGATAAAAACTTATATGATAGATTAAAAGAGATTTATATTAAATATAAAGAATATGATAATCCTTTTTTAGAATATTGTATGGAAATTAATAATTTAACACAAGAAGATAAGTTTGATTATTTAAAACATGGTATAAAATCATCTAATAAAGGTCCAATGATTAAAAAGTTAAGATATTATTATTTATTAGATGAACCATATTTTTTAGAAAAGAAAAATGTAAATAAAAAAGAAAAAACATTAATCGCTATGGATCATGTATCACAACTTTTTACAAAAGTATATTATAATTATACAAAAAAATGCTTTTCGTTTTTACCGATTCATGCAATTTGTGTTAATTTAAAGACTGGTAAAGTAGATAAAAATAATAAATGGTATAAGTATAATTATGATAAACTTATTGATAATGATAATGTAAAATTTATTGTTAATTTATATAAAGGAAATTTGGTTGAAATAGTAAAAAAGGATGGAAGTATTATTTCCGGAGAAATGGATTATTATGAAAAGAAACAAAATAGAATTAGATTAAAAAATGAAAAGTTATTTAATAGTAGTGATAAAAAATTAATAGTATATGATGTTGATTCATTAGGAAATGAAAAAATAAGGTTGACTTTTGAAGTAAAATAATATATATTATAAGTGCAGTGTCAATAAATGTTGTACATTGCTCTTAAATATTACAGGTTTTCTTATTATAACTCTTTATGAGGAAACCAAGGCCACCTTTATGGTGGCCATTTTTAGTTTTATGGCATTTAGAAGTATTATAATAAGTAAAGCAACAAAAATAAATTTAGATTTAAATAATATTGTCGTAACATATGAAAGTGAACCATATCATATTAATTTAGATGAGATTAGCACAATAGTAATTGATGATCCTAGATGTTTAGTATCTTTAAGATTATTAAGTGAATTATGTATTAAAGGTATAAATGTAATATTTACTGATGTATCTCATAAGCCTGTTGGAAGTCTTACAACGTTATATAACAATGTTAGAACACCTAAAAAACATTTAATACAAATTAATTGGGATATTAATCTTAAGGGCTATTTGTGGACTAATATTGTTAGAGAAAAAATAACTAATCAAAAGTCAGTTTTAGAAAAGTTAAAAAAAATAGATAAAATTAATGTATTAAATGAGTTTTTAAAGAGTATAGAATATGGAGATGCTACCAATAGAGAAGGATTAGCTAGCAGAACATATTTTAAAGAATTATTTGGTAGTACTTTTAAAAGATTTAATGAAGATATAATTAATTTTTGTCTTAATTATTCTTATCAAGTATTAAGAAGTAAAATATCACAAGAAATAATTGCTTGTGGATATATACCAACACTAGGTATATGTCATAAAAGCGAATATAATCAATTTAATTTAGCAGATGATATAATTGAAGTTTTTAGACCCATAATTGATTATTATGTATTTAATATATTAGATAGTAATGAACATGAACATTTGACACCAGAATTAAAAGGAAAATTAGTTAATGTATTAAATGAAAGAGTTCTTTATAAAAATAATTCTTATAAAATACATAGTGTAATTAGAGTTTTTTTACAAGATATTTTTACTTTTCTAGAAACTGGAGATGTAGAAAAGGTTAGTTTTCCACAAATTATATGGAATATGTAAATTATTATAAACAGATGCGAATGTTTTTAATTTATGACTTACCAACAGTAGAAAATGAAGATCAAAGAATATATCAAAGATTTCATAATGAGTTAATAAAATTGGGATTTTATATGTTACAGTATTCGGTTTATGTAAAAGTAGTACAAAATGATTTATCATATAAACAATATCTAAATAAAATAAATAATATATTACCTCAGAAAGGAAATATTGCTATCTTAAAATTAACAGAAAAACAATATGAAGATATGATTTATCTTCGTGGAGAACAAAATAAATTTGATGTTTTAGTTGGAGGAAGGGAACTAGTAATCTTTGGAGGTGATGCAGATAATTGATTTAAAAATATCTGGAGAATATGAAAAAAATATATCTATTGAAAAAGATAATAAATTAAAAGTAATTAATTATAAAACTTATTTAGAATTTTATAAATATTTTTATTTAAAACAAGGTTTATTTATTCAGAATAAAGAAGTAAATAAAAAAGATTTTATAGTAATTGATGTAACATCAATTATTGGAATAATTAAACAAATGGAATTTAGTAAAGGAAGTATTTTTTATGAGTATGTAATAAATACATATAATGATACTTCTTTGGATAAAAAAGAGCCATTTTATCAAGAATTTTTAAAACAAATAGATATATTAAAAGAAAATTTAAATGTTGATTTTGAATTTATAGAAGAAGATAATATAGATAAAGTTATTATGCAAAATATTGATATAAATATTAATTTTAATATTTTATTTGAAACTTTTTTAACAACTTTAAATAAAGTTGTTAATGAGAATATTACAAAAACTTATATTATTTTTTATGATTCAAAAATATTGGATATTAAATTAGATAGTGATAATTATTATTTGTTTGATTTAAATCAATATTTAGATATTGATAAATATAATTTATTAATTAGTAGTGATATTCAAGAATTTAATATTAATTCTTTAGTAAATTACATTGAAAGCATTTGGCCGAAGGATTATGAAGAAGATGAAATAAGAGTTCTTTTGAAGCATTATTTTAAGTACTTAATATATTTAAATGAATTTGATACTGTAAGTATAGAATTATATATATTAGGAATTATATTAAACAAAACATATGGATTAAATCAAAAAATTATATATACTAAACCAATAAATGATAATATTATTAAATCTTTTATAGACACATTTTAATATTTATGATAATATGTTTATAGGTTTTAAGATACTGTAATATTTAAGAGATGTACAACCAAAACAATTAATACGACAATATAACAGAAGTTTTAAGATACTGTAATATTTAAGAGATGTACAACGAAGATGTATTTAAACAAAATTATTCTTTTGTTTTAAGATACTGTAATATTTAAGAGATGTACAACTTAAGCAATTTATCTTCAATACAATTAATGTGTTTTAAGATACTGTAATATTTAAGAGATGTACAACTCGTATCTTTGAATAAATACATTGGCTAGGTTTTAAGATACTGTAATATTTAAGAGATGTACAACTGACTATATACAATTTGATTATATTTACGAGTTTTAAGATACTGTAATATTTAAGAGATGTACAACGTTTTTCTGACCGATGCAGAGGTTGAGCTTGTTTTAAGATACTGTAATATTTAAGAGATGTACAACTTATTAACTGTATTGTCAGTAGTAGGACCAGTTTTAAGATACTGTAATATTTAAGAGATGTACAACTAAATATTTTATTGATCATTGAAACCTCCTGTTTTAAGATACTGTAATATTTAAGAGATGTACAACAACATGTGGATGAGCGTGGAAGGAAATGCCGTTTTAAGATACTGTAATATTTAAGAGATGTACAACTTATCCCTCCTTTATATTTATTTTATCACAGTTTTAAGATACTGTAATATTTAAGAGATGTACAACGATTCTCTTTTAAATTTTTGTGATCCTTGTGTTTTAAGATACTGTAATATTTAAGAGATGTACAACTACTGGATTAAATAGTATTGTTGAAGGAACGTTTTAAGATACTGTAATATTTAAGAGATGTACAACGAATGAAAAAGATTTCAAGGAAAAGAATTGGTTTTAAGATACTGTAATATTTAAGAGATGTACAACGTACACTGATAATTCTTTATTAGCTGAAATGTTTTAAGATACTGTAATATTTAAGAGATGTACAACAGTTTTTCAAGTTAGTTATTTTGAAGATATGTTTTAAGATACTGTAATATTTAAGAGATGTACAACGCAGTTGTTACTACTTTATTAAATTATTTGTTTTAAGATACTGTAATATTTAAGAGATGTACAACTTATCAAAATAGATTCCAACCAATGGGAGTGTTTTAAGATACTGTAATATTTAAGAGATGTACAACCATACATGGTTCATTAAGAATAACACCATAGTTTTAAGATACTGTAATATTTAAGAGATGTACAACCTTGTAATGAAGAAAGTCAATCGTCGGATGGTTTTAAGATACTGTAATATTTAAGAGATGTACAACAATGCTTTGACTTAATTCAGAAGTACCAGTGTTTTAAGATACTGTAATATTTAAGAGATGTACAACTAATGCAATACTCAATAAACAAATTGAGGAGTTTTAAGATACTGTAATATTTAAGAGATGTACAACTTTAATGCTCGATTTGATGTAAAAGTTTTCGTTTTAAGATACTGTAATATTTAAGAGATGTACAACAAATGGTATTTGATATTATCATGAGTGTCTGTTTTAAGATACTGTAATATTTAAGAGATGTACAACACTTCAACAATTCTACTTCAGCATCGGTTAGTTTTAAGATACTGTAATATTTAAGAGATGTACAACATGAGATATCAAGAAAATACGATAAAACTAGTTTTAAGATACTGTAATATTTAAGAGATGTACAACAAAGTTTGATTTAAACAATTCAGAGATGTTGTTTTAAGATACTGTAATATTTAAGAGATGTACAACTTATCTTTTACTTCTTGAGTATAAAGTAAAGTTTTAAGATACTGTAATATTTAAGAGATGTACAACTTAAATCACGAACTTTTTTATCAACATTTGTTTTAAGATACTGTAATATTTAAGAGATGTACAACTGGCTCTTCTTTTGCTTTTGGCTTGCTATCGTTTTAAGATACTGTAATATTTAAGAGATGTACAACCCTGAGTTAGAAAATGCTACAATAGGATATGTTTTAAGATACTGTAATATTTAAGAGATGTACAACGGAAAAATCAGTTAAAAATGAAAAAGCTGAGTTTTAAGATACTGTAATATTTAAGAGATGTACAACTGCCATCAAATGTTCCTTGCATAGATGCTTGTTTTAAGATACTGTAATATTTAAGAGATGTACAACTAGTTTAGTGCTTAATGATAGTTGTTATAAGTTTTAAGATACTGTAATATTTAAGAGATGTACAACTAAATCTTCACCTAATACATTAATGTATTTGTTTTAAGATACTGTAATATTTAAGAGATGTACAACTGGTATACTATTCATAGGGAGTAAATACCCGTTTTAAGATACTGTAATATTTAAGAGATGTACAACTTTAATCTTTGAAGATTATCGTAGAATTCGGTTTTAAGATACTGTAATATTTAAGAGATGTACAACTAAGGGAAACATAATTCCTGACAAAGATATTGTTTTAAGATACTGTAATATTTAAGAGATGTACAACCAAATATTGTAAGAATGCTAGAGTATATGTGTTTTAAGATACTGTAATATTTAAGAGATGTACAACTGAAGTTATATTATTCTTCTAGTTCTTCTCGTTTTAAGATACTGTAATATTTAAGAGATGTACAACAATCACGATAAATAATATCGCTATCATAATGTTTTAAGATACTGTAATATTTAAGAGATGTACAACCAAATATTGTAAGAATGCTAGAGTATATGTGTTTTAAGATACTGTAATATTTAAGAGATGTACAACTGAAGTTATATTATTCTTCTAGTTCTTCTCGTTTTAAGATACTGTAATATTTAAGAGATGTACAACAATCACGATAAATAATATCGCTATCATAATGTTTTAAGATACTGTAATATTTAAGAGATGTACAACCATCGTGCTCTTTGTCTATAACTTTATAGTGTTTTAAGATACTGTAATATTTAAGAGATGTACAACTATTAAGTATTTTATGTCTATAATGGGATAGTTTTAAGATACTGTAATATTTAAGAGATGTACAACTTTAAACCAGCAAAAACACCAATAAGACAAGTTTTAAGATACTGTAATATTTAAGAGATGTACAACGTCGATTTCTTTTATATAGGTTTTGGCTCGGTTTTAAGATACTGTAATATTTAAGAGATGTACAACCTAATCTTTATTATTTACTATTAATTTTTCGTTTTAAGATACTGTAATATTTAAGAGATGTACAACTATAATAGTTTTGTTTAAGTTCTTTGAAGAGTTTTAAGATACTGTAATATTTAAGAGATGTACAACTGATTATAAAGGGATAAATTATGAATAGTGGTTTTAAGATACTGTAATATTTAAGAGATGTACAACAATATATTTTGATAATATTTTAATAGATGAGTTTTAAGATACTGTAATATTTAAGAGATGTACAACTATAAAATCATAATGACTAAGTACTAGTGCGTTTTAAGATACTGTAATATTTAAGAGATGTACAACTTAAAGAAAGGAGGTAGCCGTTTATGGGTAGTTTTAAGATACTGTAATATTTAAGAGATGTACAACTTTATCCTGAAAGTGCTCCTGAAGATTGGAGTTTTAAGATACTGTAATATTTAAGAGATGTACAACTGGTTTAGAATATGTTGATATGAAAGACGCGTTTTAAGATACTGTAATATTTAAGATATGTACAACTAGTACCTCCTTTCTTTAGTAAGGAATATTGTTTTAAGATACTGTAATATTTAAGAGATGTACAACGAAACTCTTAAACTATCATACTCTCGCTCAGTTTTAAGATACTGTAATATTTAAGAGATGTACAACACATTTAATGATAAAATTTCCGATATTTCTGTTTTAAGATACTGTAATATTTCAAAACTATTTTAATGGCTATAAGTTTAGTAGCATTGTTTTATGTAGTATTTAGGGGCGAACAAATAATAATTATTATCGACATATTAACAACTCAAGAGATTAAAAAAATATGGTTAAAGTGAAAAAATGGTTAGTTTATTAAAAAAATTTCATAAAGAAAGGTGAAATTATGAAGGTAAAAGAAAAAATAATGAATGCTAATACTATAGATGATTTAATAGAAATTGAATCTAAAACTATGGAACAATTTAGAAGTAATTTTTATAATCGGTTACTAAAAAATGACGAAGTGAAAAAACATATATGTGAAATATTTAATGTTGATGAACATGTTATACAAAATGCACTTATGATAAATGGCTATCCGCCGTTAGATGATTTTATTGATGACTAAATAAAACAATCAGTCGCTGTGGTGAAAATGGTCACCGCAACAACTGATTGTTAAATATATTATAATACAAAAAAGTTAATGAATAAAGGAGTTTTATATATGGAAAGTGAGATAAAAGGTTTTGATGACAGATTTATTGTTGAAGAACAAGAAAGATTAATGAGAAATGCCAAAGAAAAAAAGTATGATCCAAATGTAGAAGATAATTTCTTTGATTATTTAAATAGAATAAATAAAGAAAAAGTAGAAGAAGATGAACTAGTGTTTGATGATAGAGAATTAGAAGAATTACCAAATAATCCAATGAAAGAACTAAGTTTAGAGGATGAATCAAAACTAAAAGAAGAAGTAAATAGTTTATTTGATAATTGGAAAGATAGATATGTAAACGAAAAAACTAAAGATATAAAACACGGATTTGATGATTCTAATTTTGAAGAAGATTTAATAAAAATTAAAAAACTTGGTGAAAAAATTAAAAAAGAAAATATAAAAATTCCAGATATACCAGATTTTTTGCAAAATAAAGAAAAAAAGAAATAATAGTGGAGGTGTATAATGTCTAAAATTAAAGATTCATTATATGGTTTTATTATTGGAGATGCTCTTGGAGTTCCAGTAGAATTTATTAGTAGGGAAGAATTAATAAAGTATCCTGTTACAAGTATGCTAGGTTATGGAACTCATGTTGTAGAGGAAGGTGTTTGGTCGAATGATACTTCAATGACACTTGCAACAATAGATTCAATAATTAATTGTAATGGTTTAAATTAAGAAGATATAATGAATAATTTTTTAATGTGGTATGGTAAATATAAATATACTGCAACTAATAAAGTATTTGATATAGGCAGAATAACATATGATGCTTTATTAGATTATGCGGAAAATAAGAAAAATCCTGTAGAATGTGGTTTGAAAGGTATTAATGATAATGGTAATGGATCACTTATGAGAATGTTACTAATTGCCATTTATTGTTATTATAATAGATATAATGAAACTGAAATATATAATATAGTTAAAGATGCATCATCTTTAACTCATGCTCATGAAATAAGTGTTTTAGGTGGATATTTATATGTAATATACATGATAAATATATTATATGGTTTTGATAAATATGAAAGTTTAGATATGTTAAAAAAGGTAAATTTAAATAAATTTAGTGATGAAACTATAAATGAATATAAAAGAATATTGAATGGAAATATTAGTAAAGAAAAAATAAATAATATTTATTCTACTGGTTATGTAGTGTATACATTAGAAGCTGTGTTATATGTAATATTAAATACTGATTCTTTTGATCAAGCATTAATCGGTGCTGTTAATTTAGGAGAAGATACAGATACTATCGGAGCAATAACTGGTTCAATTGCGGGTATTTTATATGGATATGGTAGTATTCCTAAGAAATGGTTAGAAAAACTAAAAAATAAAGAATACTTAAATGAAATAATTTGGAGATTTGAAAATTACTTTCAAGAAAATAATGGATAATTCTTTTATTTTCTTTTTTTATGGGTTACAATATTGTCAAGGAGAATTTATATTATGAAAAATTTATATGATTTTGAAAAAATAATTTATTGTGGAAATGTAAACAGAGATTTTTATTTATTTTGTTGCAAAAAAAATAAAAAGTTATTAATTTATGTGTTTATTCATTTATTTTATTCATTTTTGGGATTATTTTCTTTAAAATGTTATTATTTAAAAAGAAAAAAATATTTTGTGTTTTTAAAAAAATGTAATAATGTTGAAACTTTATTTAAGGAATTTGGTAAACTAAATAAGAAAAAAATCAGTCAATTTTATATTAATAAAAATAAAAAAAATGATGTGATAATATCATATTCTCCCAAAAAAATAGTTAATTATTTAATAGATAATCAAAATGTTTATGCACCACAATTTGATGAAAAATATAATTTAATTATTAAGGATTTTGAAATAAATGATGATTTCAATGAAATTTATATAAATAGATTTTCTGATAAGTCTTAATATAATGGCAAGAATATATTTGTCAAGAAATTCAGTGCGTTTATTTTATGTAAGAATTAAAAAAGCACAAAAATTATAATCACAATTTTAAAATATTTATTGCCAATTTTTTTAGGAATTTTATTATTATTAATAACATTTGAATTTACTACGGTGTTTATAGAATTAAAACGAATTTATTATTATGTGACAGATATAAAATTAATGCTTTTAAATCTATTCCCAATAGTTTTATTAATTTATTTATTTTGGTTTATAACAAAAAAATTATGGATATCATTTAGTTTTGTTTCTTTTTTGGTATTTCTAATTGGGATTATAAATAAAACAAAATTATATTATAGAGATGACGTTTTTAAATTTGAAGACATATTATTGTTTAAAGAAGCTTTAACTATGACTAGTCGATATGATATCATAATTAATTGGTATGTAATATTAAGTATAATATTAGTTATAATTATCATATTGCTTTTAAAAAGATTTGTTTCCAAAATTAAATTTAAATACTATGTAATATATCCAATAATTATTTTGTTAATAACAATAGGGGTTATAAGTTATAATAAAATATATACTAATGATACCATTTATAATTCTGTGGGAAATTTAGCGGATGTAAATGTGTGGATTGCAACTAGACAATCTCAAGTTCGAGGCTTAATTTACCCATTTATTTATAGTAGTACAGAAATGACTGTGAATCCTCCGGATGGGTATAGCGAAGAAAAAGTAAAAGAAATTTTAGATGATTATGACTATAGTGATATAGAAGAAGATAAAAAAGTAAATATTATTGCAATAATGCTTGAAGCATACAATGATTTTACTAAATTTGATAGTATTAATTTTACGGAAGATGTATATGAACAATTTCATGAAATAAAAGGAAATTCTTTGCATGGTGAATTAATTGTCAATGTTTTTGGGGGAGGAACCGCTACCACCGAAAGAATGTTTATTACAGGCTTTTATAATTTTCCAACATTTAGAAAACCAACTAATTCATATGCCCAATATTTTAAAGAACAAGGATATCTTGTTGAAGCAATGCATCCAATATACGGCTCTTTTTATAACCGAAATACTGTAAATTTAAATTTGGGATTTGAAAATTATTGGAATTATGATAATAAATTTAAGGCTATAACGGAAAATTTTTTGGGAGATGACGAATTTTATCAATACATAATTGAAGGATTGCAAAATGCTAATGACTCTGGGAAGAAATACTTTAATTTCTCAGTAACATATCAAAATCATGGTCCATATACAACAACTCCAATTGAAAATAATTTTATTGAAAAAGAAAATTATAGTGATAATGCTTATAATATGTTTAATACGTATCTTAATGGTATTAAAAGTAGTAATGAGGCATTATATAATCTAGTTGATTTTATTGATAATTATAATGAGCCAACAATTATTATTCTTTTTGGAGATCACAATCCTTATCTAGGAGAAAATAATTATGTTTATCAAGAATTAGGAATTAATATGGATGTATCAACTGAAGAAGGATTTACTAATTATTATGGCACACCATTTGTTATTCATGCTAATGATGAAGCTAAAAAAGTATTTGATAAAGAATTTGTTGGTGATTTAGGTTATATTAGTCCTAATTTTCTAATGAATGAGTTTTTTGAATATGTGGGTTATGAAGGAAATGAGTATACTCAGTTTACTAATGATGTAAAAGAATATATTGATGTCATAAATCCCATATATTATGAAGAAGATGAAGAGTTTGTTCCTGTACAAGCTAGTGAATATACAGATTTAATGAACGAATTTTGGCTAGTAAATTTTTATTGGATGACTAATTTTAAAGAAAAATAATAAAACTATCATTGGTTTTACTATTTTTCCTTTTTTTTTCTTTTTATTTAGGTTATAATAATATTGTGATTTAGAGTTTGAGTGGGAAGGATTTTAAATGAATTTAGAAGTAAATGGATATAACATTTTTAATATATTTTTCATAACACTTATTGCTAGTATGATTTTAACTCTTATAGTTAAAAAAATTGCAATACATATTAATGCATTAGACATGCCAAATGAAAGAAAAGTGCACAAAAAACCAATGCCTAGGTTAGGTGGGTTAGCTATATATGGCTCTTTTATTATTGGCTATATGTTATATGGTACTGTCTCAACCCAAATGCTAAGTGTATTAATCGGTGGTTTTGTAATTATCATAGCTGGTATGGTTGATGATATAAAACCAATTAAAGCTAGGTATAAATTTTTAGCCCAAGTAGTTGCTGCCATTATTTTAGTTGTTTATGGCGAATTGTATTTTGAAAGAATAACTTTATTTGGTTTAGTGTTTGAATTTCCAACTTGGATTAATATAATATTATCAATTATTTTTGTTGTTGCTTGTGTTAATATAATCAATTTAATTGATGGCTTAGATGGTTTAGCTGCCGGTATTAGTACAATTTATTTTATCACCATAGCCATTATTGGTTTTGTCCTTAATAGTCTTGGGGGTTTAGACGTAATTCTCGCAGTTATAATGATTGGTAGTACAATGGGATTTTTAGTTCATAATTTTCCTCCAGCTAAAATATTTATGGGTGATACCGGCAGTATGTTTTTAGGCTTTATGATTGCTGTGATAGCATTACTTGGTTATAAAGTGGCAACGATGACATCCATAATTATTCCAATAATCCTTTTGACGATTCCAATATTTGATACATTGTTTGCTATAATTAGAAGAGTATTAAAAGGTGAATCAATTGGTACTCCTGATAAAGAACATTTACATCATCAATTGCTTAGAATGACATCATCAACTAAAAAAACTGTTATAATAATATATATAATTAATATTTTATTTTCAGCCACATCGATATTATTTGTTTTAGGCGATAATCAACAAGCTATAGCGTTATATGTTGTTTTGATGGTTTTCTTCTTATTCCTAATACTAAAAACTGATATTTTATTTAATCATCATAAAGTTAAGAAAGATAAGAAAAAAAAGAAGAAAGAAGGTAAGAAAAAATGAAAAAAATCTTAGTAACCGGCGGTGCTGGATATATCGGTTCTCATACTGCAGTAGAATTATTAGAAGCTGGCTATGAGGTAGTAATAGTTGATAACTTCTATAATTCCAAACCCGAAGCTATTGCAAACATTAAGAAGATAACAAATAAGGATTTTGCCTTTTATGAAGGTGATGTTCGCGATAAAGATATATTACGAGTAATTTTTAATGAACATAAAATAGATGCAGTTATCCACTTTGCTGGTTATAAAGCAGTTGGAGAATCTGTTGAAAAACCATTAATGTATTATCGCAATAATATTGGGTGTACATTATCGCTTCTTGAGGTTATGCAAGAATATAACTGCAAAAAAATAGTATTTTCTTCAAGTGCTACTGTCTATGGTGAACCGGAAAGATTGCCAATTGATGAATTATGTCGTCTTGCAGTTACTAACCCTTATGGGGCAACTAAATTATATATTGAAGGTATTTTAAAAGATTTATATATATCTGATAATGATTGGAGCATAGCTATACTTAGATATTTTAATCCAGTTGGAGCTCATGAAAGTGGTTTAATTGGTGAAGAACCTAATGGTATACCAAATAATTTGGTTCCATATATAGTAAAAGTAGCTAATAAAGAACTACCATACTTAAATATTTTTGGTAATGATTATGATACCCCAGATGGAACAGGAGTTAGAGATTATATCCATGTAGTTGATTTAGCTAAAGGACATTTAAATAGTTTAGATTTTATAATGAATAATAAAGGAATAGATTATTATAATTTAGGTACAGGTAAAGGATATAGTGTTTTAGAATTGGTTAAAACATTTGAAAAAGTTAATAATGTTGAAATTCCATACAAAATAGTAGCTAGAAGACCCGGCGATATTGCCGCTTGTTACGCTGATCCAAGCTATGCCAAAAAAGTGCTTAAATGGGAAGCAAAACTAGGATTAGAGAGTATGCTTAGTAGTGCTTATAAATTTAGTCAAATCAATAAATAGAAGAAGTGATATTTATGACAAAACAATCAGCAATCAATTTATTGGCCCAAATAGTTATGTTTGGAGTCAATTTGTGCATAAGTTTTTTCTTAGTACCTTATATAACCGAGGTAATTGGTGTAGATGCTTATGGTTTCGTGGGACTGGCTAATGATTTTGTGAGTTATGCTCAAATAGTAACGGTAGCAATAAATTCAATGGCTTCCAGATTTATAACAATAAAAATCCACGAAGGAGATAAAGAAGAAGCTAATAAATTTTATAGTTCAGTAGTAATAGCAAATATAATCTTATCAATTATCTTAGGAATAGTTGGAATAGTTTTTGTAATATTTATGCAACATTTCATAAATGTTCCTAATGATTTATTGTTGGATGTAAAGCTTCTATTTGTTTTAATATTTGCCAATTTTATAATTTCTATTTTAACGTCTACATTTTCTGTTGCGACATTTTGTACAAATAAATTATATTTATCAAGTATTAAAACAATAATTTCTCAGATAATAAGAGTAATTATACTACTTGGAGCTTTTTTACTTTTAAAACCATCTGTTTTTTATATAGGATTAGCTTCAGTAGTAAGTACAGCATATCTCGGCTATTGCAATTATAGATATAGTAAAGAATTAACCCCTGATTTAGTTATATCCAAAAGATATTTTGATTTAAAACATATAAAAACATTATTATCTTCTGGTATTTGGAATACATTTTCTAAATTAAGTAATATTCTTTCCAGTGGTTTAGATTTGCTTATAAGTAATATTTTTATAGGTAGTGTTAGTATGGGAATAATCAGTGTTTCAAAAACAATTCCTAATACCATTTTAAATGCTTTTGGTACTATAACATCTGTGTTTACACCAGAACTTACTATCAGTTATGCCAAAAAAGATATAGAGGCAATGAAACATCAACTCTTATTTGCCGTAAAATTACTTGGTATTTTTTCGGCACTACCTATTGCTATATTATTTGCTTATGGCGATGTGTTTTATACTCTTTGGGTTCCAGAACAAAATGCTACATTACTACATTATTTAACCTGTGTATCAGTTTTAGGACTATGTATAAGTTTGCCTTTAGAGCCATTATGGAATATATTTACTGTAACAAACAAAGTTAAAAATTCATCACTGTTTTTGTTTATGAATTCAGCTTTAACAATTATTATAGTATTTATATTACTAAATATATTTGAAAATCCTATTGCTAGAATGTTTATTATTGTTGGAGTTAGCATCTGTTTTAGTATTATAAGATCCTTAACATTTTTACCTCTTTATGGGGCAAAGTGTGTAAATATTAAATTGACAACCTTTTATCCAACTATACTTAAAAATCTATTAGTTATTGCTCTTTCAACATTGATTTCTTTAGGTATTAAACATTTAATTGGAGTTAATTCTTGGTTAACGCTAATAATTGCAGCAATATTAACATGTATAATATCAATATTAATTAGTGCCTTTATAACTATTAATAAAAATGATAGAATAAAGATAGAAGAAATGATAAAAAGAAGATTTAAAAAGAAAGGAACTGCTGTATGAAAGAAATAATAAGAAAAATATTAAATAAATATTATCAATTAAAAAAAGTAAAAAGAGATAAAATAATTGATAAGACATTAAAAAATACGGAAATAGATAACTATACAATTGTTTTTGAAAGTGAAGGTGACTATTCTGATAATTGCCGAACTCTTTATGAATATATGATAAGCCAAAAATTAAATAAAAAATATAAATTAATATGGATTGTTGATGATCCAAGTAAATATAAAAAAGAATATAATGTCTATTTTATTTCCAGAAAATATAAAACCAAAAAAGAGTTGACTGATTTTTATCAGACTGTTGGTAGTGCTAAATTTTTGTTTTTTACACATCCGTATTGGTATCATAAAAAAAATGATAAACAAATTGTAATTAATTTATGGCATGGAATACCTTTAAAAGCTGGTGGACGTGATTTACACGATACATTTGATTATATTACAATTCCTTCTGATTTTTCTAAACAATTATTTCAAAAATTTATTGGTAGTTTAGAATCACAATATGTTATAGCAGGATCTCCAAGAAATGATTTGCTTTTTTCAAAAAATGACTCATTAGAAAAAATTACAAGTACTGACAATATTTCAAAAGTAATATTATGTATGACTACTTTTAAGCAATCGGAAAATATGAAAGATTCTACTATTGTTTGTCCTTTTGTTTTACCATGTTTAAACAATGAACAAGAATTAATTGATTTAAATGAAGAATTACAAAAGTTGAAAGTAAAAATCATTATAAAAATTCATCATTTACAAAAAACAGATGTATTAAGTAAAATAAATATGTCAAATATAATATATTTAGAAGATTACGATTTAAATTTAAAAAATATTCAATTATATGAATTAGTTGGTCAAACAGATGCTTTAATTACAGATTATTCTTCAATAATGTTTGATTATATGTTAATTGATAAACCAATTGCTTATTTTATTAATGATTTAGAAGATTATAAAAAAAATAGAGGCTTTTTGGTAGATAATATAAACGATTATATGATTGGAGAAAAAATGTTAACTAAAAAAGATTTGTTAAAATTTATCTCAGATGTGGTAAATAATAAAGATGATTACAAAGAACAACGGCATAAATTTGCCCAAAAAATGTTTAAATATAAAAATAATAATTGCCAAAGAATTTTGGATATATTTAATATAAAATGATAGAATGTGGAGGTAAGAATGAAAGCATTAATTTTAGCCGCGGGGATAGGCTCAAGATTAGCCCCAATAACTGATAGTGTACCTAAATCAATGGTACCAGTAAATGGAAAACCAATATTGGTTAAGCAAATTGAAAATTTACTATCTAATGGAGTTGAAGATATTACAATTATAACTGGATATAAATCTAATGTAATTGAAGAATTAATAACTAAATATCCAACTGTAAAAATAATTAAAAGTGAAGATTATCTAAATACAAACAATATGTATTCAGCATATCTAGCAAAAGGGAAAATGTATAATCAAGAAATGCTTTTAATGAATGCTGATGTTTATTATGATGAATCTATTATTGCAGAATTGTTAAAAGAACAATATGTAAATGCTATTGTAACAGATATTGGTACATACAACGAAGAATCCATGAAAGTAGTTGAAAAAAATGGAAGACTAATAGCAATTTCTAAAAAGATTGAAGAAAAAGATGCCCTAGGTTGTTCAATCGATGTATATAAATTTTCTGCAGCAGCAAGCATTGCATTTTTTGATAAATGTAGTGAGTATATTGAGGAAAAAAAGGAATTAAAACTTTGGAGTGAGGTAGCTCTAAATGATATATTAAATGACATAGAATTTGTTGCTTGCCCATTAAAAGGAAGATGGGTAGAAATAGATAATCATGATGATTTAGCTATGGCTGAAAATATTTTTAGTCAAGAACAAATTTTAAAAAGATAAATTAGGAGTAAAAACATGAATGATAATCAAATACCTAAAAAAATACATTATTGTTGGTTTGGAAGAGGAGAGAAACCAGAATTAGCTATTAAATGTATTGAATCTTGGAAAAAATTCCTACCGGATTACGAAATTATAGAATGGAACGAAGATAATTTTGATGTCAATATGAATCGTTATGTAAAAGAAGCATATGAAAATAAAAAGTTTGCTTTTGTTACAGATTTTGTTCGCCTTTATGTTTTATATAACTACGGCGGTATCTATATGGATACCGATGTAGAGGTTTTAAAACCATTAGATATATTTTTAAAACATCCAGCTTTTTCGGGTTTTGAAAACAATAATTTTATTCCAACTGGGATAATGGCATCAAAAAAAAATAATAAGTGGGTAAAATTACTATTAGATGATTATAACGATATCTCTTTTGTTAAAGAAGATGGAACATTTGATTTAACAACCAATGTTATAAGAATTTCTAATACTACTCAAAAAAATTATGCCCTTAAATTAGATAACACTTACCAAGATTTAGGTGATGTAGTCTTTTATCCCCATGATTATTTTTGTCCAAAAGATTGGGATACCGGCGATATATATTTAACGGAAAATACTTATACAATTCATCATTTCAGTGGATCTTGGCATACAAAGAAAGAAAAAAAACAATTAGCTAAAAAGCAAGACCTAATTGATAAATATGGCAAAGACGAAGGAATAGAAAGATATAAAAAATATTTAAACAGACAAAAATATTTAAATTATTTAACATACCCATTTAAAGCTATAAAAAATCCTAAAAAGGTTATAAAAAGATTAACAAATAGAGGAAAAAATGAAATTTAGTATAGTGATACCAGTGTATAATGTTGAAGATTACATAGACAAATGTCTAAATAGTATAAGGAAACAAACATACGATAATTTTGAAGCTATTATTGTAAATGATGGTTCACCAGATAATAGTGAGGTAATAATCAAAAAATATTTAAAAGATAAAAGATTTAGATATTATAAAAAAGAAAATGGGGGATTATCTGATGCAAGAAATTATGGTGTGAAATATACAACTGGAGATTATTTATTGTTTATTGATAGTGATGATTATATAGATAAATCATTACTTGAGAAAATTAATGAAATATTAGAGAGTAAACAAGTTGATGTTGTTCGGTTTAATTTAAATTTGGTTGATGATGAAGGTAATTTAATAAGAAGCGCTGGTGATTTGTATGAAACAGATGATACCAAAGAAAGCATTTTACAAAGTATTATTGCTTCTGGGTTTGTAGAAGCTGCTTGCTTTTATGCTTACAATCTAACATTTTGGAGGAAAAATAATTTTCAATATTCAAAGGGAAAAATTCATGAGGATTATGGTTTAACACCATTGGTTTTAAGCAAGGCGAGAAATATAAAGGTATTAAATTATCATGGATATAATTATGTACAACGAGAAAATAGTATAATGAGTCAAAATAATTATGAAAAAACAATAATTAAAGTTGATGATTTTAAATTTCATTATCTAAATTTGATTGACAAGATTTCTTCGGATTCTCTTTCTAATAAATTAATTAGGAGTTTTATGGCAGAAGCTTTAATTTATAAGGGAAGAGAGCTAAATGATGATGATAGATATAAATTTGTTAAATTTATAAAAGAAAATTCTGTAATAGGTAATATTTATTGTTATAATCTAAGGAAGTTATTAAAAAAAATTTATTTGTATTTTTTTCTTAAAAAATATTTAAGTAAATTAAATAAGAAATTTGTTGAGGAAAAACATTGAAAGGAGAAAATTATGGATGTTAGTGTAATTATACCTTGTTTTAACGCTGAAAAATATATTGATAAATGTATGAATGTGTTATTAAATGATAAATTAAAAAACATAGAAATTATTATGATAAATGATGGCAGTACGGATAAAACTTTAAAGATTTTAAATGATTATAAAAAGAAATATAATAATGTTATTGTTTTAAATCAAAAAAATAGTGGTCAAGCTGTGGCTAGAAATAACGGCTTAAAACTAGCAAAGGGTAAATTTATTGCATTTGTTGATATTGATGATTTTCCGAGTAAAGATATGTTATATACTATGTACAATTATGCTATAAAAAATAAATGTGATTATGTTTTTTGTGATTATTACGAATATTATTTTGATAACAATAAAATAGTTAGTAATTTTCATAACAAAGACAAATGCAAAAATGCAATTTTAACCAATTTTGCTCCTTGGGGAAAATTAATTTCTAAATCATTAATTGATAAAATCCATTTTGAGTTTTTAGAGGGAAAAATATTTGAAGATATCGCAGTTATTCCTGTTTTGGGAGCTTTATCTAAAAATCCTGGGTATATAAAACAGCCTTTATATTATTATAATATGACTAATATTTCTACAACTAGGAAAAAGAATTATGATAAAAGATTTGAAAATATTATACTTGTATCTAATTATTTGTATGAATCAGTAATTGATAACAATTTGCTTGATAGTTATTATGAAGAATTTGCTTTCGTATTTTTAGATGGTATACTTAAAAGCGGAGTTTTAATATTTGCACGATATAAAGAAGGTATTAAGAATATTAAATTATTAAGAAAGAACGTAAAAGCAAAGTTTCCCAAATTGTTAAAAAATAAATATTATAAACAAGAGTCCTTATATCGTCGATTAACAATTTGGTTGGCTTATTATTGTCCTGCTAGAATATTATATTTGCTAAAAAAGTTTAAGGGTTGAAAACTAACAGAAAGGAATTATAAATAAAAATGAAAAAAAGAATTTTAATAACAACGGAGTCATTAGTATCTGGAGGAGTAGAAACATCCTTGTTATCTCTTATAGAGGAATTAAAAAAAGAAGATGTTCTAATAGATCTATATGTTTTAAATAAAGGTGATTTAAGTGAACAATTTGAAGCGATTACTGATGTTAACATAATTCCAATAAAAAGGTCCAAAAACTCGTTGGTTAATCGTGTCTTGAAAAATATAAAATGCAAATCATTATTAAAAAAATATGCAATTAACGATACTTTATATGATGTTGCCATTGCTTATTATGGTATTAATAATTACTCAGATATGTATGCGGCTTTTACAAAGGCTAAGAAAAAGATTATATGGGTACATTGTAATTTTAAATCTTTATATGAAATAAGCAATTATAAGCCATTAATTAAAATAAGAAATAAATTTTTAAATCACAAGTTTTCATATTTTGATTTAATTGTTTCTGTATCCGAAAGTGCTAAAGAAGGATTTTTAGGTATTTTTCCCGAATATAAAGATAAAATTGACGTTGTTAATAATCTTATTCCTTTAAAAAAAATTGAAAATGAAAGTAATGACATTGATGTTGATATGTCGGGTAATAATAATTTGATTTATATTGGTAGATTAGAAAAAATAAAATCTGTTGATGTTTTGATAAATGAATTTAAACTTATTAAAGATGTTATAAATGATGCCAAGCTTTATATTGTTGGAGATGGGAGTGAAAAAGATAATTTAATCAGTTTAACAAAAA
Organism: uncultured Bacilli bacterium; assembly: GCA_944332705.1. Taxonomy (GTDB): domain Bacteria; phylum Bacillota_I; class Bacilli_A; order RF39; family UBA660; genus Onthocola_B. The sequence goes on along the minus strand of CALVKM010000007.1, from coordinate 25,300 downwards.
ATTTAAATTTGGATAAAGATGTCTTCTTTTTAGGTTTTCAATCCAATCCTTTTAAGTATTTACGACATTCAGCCGTTTGTATAACTGCTTCTAAATCGGAATCATTTGGGCAAACTATTATCGAGTCTTTGGCAATGCAAAAATATTTTGTTAGTGCATATAACGAAGGTGCTAAAGAAATATTCTATGTTATTAACAAATCTGATTTAAATAATGGTATTATTTGTTCTCCAAATAATATTCATGATCATGTAATATACTATTTGAAAAATAAAGAAATGCTAATACCAAACTTTAATGCTCAGGAATTTAACGAAAAAGTTGTAAAAAATATAAAAAGAATATTAGAAATAGATTAAATGGCTTGATAATTGTTTGTTTTATATGATAAAATATTTCAAGAGTGGTAGGTGTAGAATGATTGTGAAACTTAAAGAGCATTTAAATAAATATATTATCAGTTTTTTAATTTTTACTTTTACCTTGTTTGGATTCTTAAGTTTTTTTATAAATAAAGATGTAGTTGATAGTATTTTAAATTATTATATAATATTTGCATCTGGAATAGCTATTATTATGTTATTTTTTAATAACTTAAATGACTTTAAATGGAAGAATGTAAATAAAATAAGTTTAATAATTATTGGAATAACTATTATTTGGATATTAATGACGTGTTTTTTGGGAATAAGGACTGGGATTGAAACATTAAAAGGTTTAGTAAATTATTCGTGTTTGTTAGTGTTGGGATTTGTCATTGCAAATATATCTTTAACTCAAAAAGATAGAGCCTTTTTGTTAAATACGATATTTTTATCTTTTTTTCTCTGTGTATTAATAGGTATTTGGCAATATTTTAGTGGAGTTAATTTAATTACTTACAGTAATTATTTGTATCCGGGAATATTGGGAAGAATTAATTCAACATTTTATATAGCAACTTTGCTAGATAAATACTTTGTTATAATAAGTGTAGTTTTAATGTATTATTTATTAACTAAGCCTAATTCTAAATTTTGTCAATTACTCTATATTTTTTGTGGTATTGGAATATGTTTGACATTTTCCAGAAGTGGTTTTTTGATTTTTGCTTTTGTCTCAGCTATTTTTTTCTTAATATCATTGTTTAAAAAACAAGTTTTAAATGTTATTACTGTACTTTTAACATTGATATTTATGCTATTGATTCCGGGATCTACTTCATCTATCCAATCTGGGTTAAACTATGTTTATAGTGCACTTAATATACCAAATTCTTTGAGGTTGGATATTACTGTTATTGATTCATTTACTGATAAATATATTTATTCGATTTTTGACAGTGATAATGAAAATAATACAAATTCGGATTCTGATGCTGATGCTAATACGAATTCTAATCCAAATAATAATGAATTAGTTCCAAATTATTCTGTTAATACTAGAAATTTTTATAAAAGTGTGGGTAATGCTTTAATAAAAAAATATCCAATATTTGGAATTGGAGTAGGAAATTATTCGTATTTAGTAAATACTCAAAATTTTGAGAAATATATTGATGATTCATCTCTAGATTTAAGTACTAAAGTTTTGTACCCACACAACAATAATATACATGTGGCAGCTGAAATTGGTTATTTTGGGTTATTTTTAGTCATTGCGAGTATAATTTCGTTATTTATAGTTAATGTTAATTTTAAAAAAAATAAATTATTATTTTTTACCTTAATCCTATTTATATTTTGTTTATTGTTATCTGGATACACTGAAAGTGTATTCAATTCTAAGCAATATATATTTATTTTCATTATTGTTTTTTCGTTATTTTCAAATAAAAGTATCAATAGAAATTATTGTAAGGATTTAGTGGAAGATAAAAATGAAATTAAAGTAAGGAAAATAAAGAAGGGAAAGGAAAAAGTAAATGAAAAATAAAAAAATAAAGAAAAAAATAATATTTATTGCTAGTACTGGTGGTCATCTAGATGAATTAATGCAGCTAAGTCCATGTTTTGATAGTTATGATTTTACATTAATTACTGAAAAAACTAAAAATAATATGTATTTAAAAGATAAATATCCCAAACGTGTTAGATTTTTGATTAAAGGAAGTTATTCAACTTTTTCTACGAAATTGATTTATCCATTTCGGTTTTTTATTAACTGTATAAAATCTCTTTATTTTTATTTCATCATCAATCCAGATGTAATTGTGACTACTGGTGTACATAATACTGTTCCTATGTGTTATATCGCTCATTTTTTTAAAAAGAAAGTTATATTCATTGAAACTTTTGCTAATAGCACTTCACCTACAAAATCTGGAAAAATGGTATATCCAATCGCAGATGTTTTTATAGTTCAGTGGAAATCAATGAAAGAGTTTTATCCTAATGCTATTTATTTAGGATGGATATATTAATTGTTAGAAGGGATAAATTGTATGATTTTTGTTACTTTAGGAACACAAGATAAATCCTTTAAAAGATTGCTTGATGCTGTTCAAAAAGAGATAGATTTGGGAAATATAAAAGATGAAGTAGTTGTTCAAGCTGGTTTTACAAAATATGAATCTAAAGATATGCAAATATTTGATTTGTTATCTAAAGCCGATTTTGATAATATAATGAGTCAATGTGATTTATTAATAACACATGGCGGTGTTGGTAGTATAATCAATGGTTTGAAATTAGGAAAAAAGGTTATAGCTGTTTCGAGACTAGCTGAATATAAAGAACATATAAATGATCATCAAAAACAAATTGTTAATAATTTCAATTCTGCTGGGTATATAATTGGAATTAACGATATTAAAGACTTTCCAGAAGCTTTAAAAAAAGCTAATTATTTTAAACCAAAAAAATATAAATCTAATACTAGAAGTTTTATTAATAATTTAGAGAAAATTATAAATGAAATGTAAGATATTAAAATTGAATAGAAATTTATGTTTAAGATAAAGAAAAATAAAAGAATCAATAAATTTACGAAAAAATCGTAATTTTTGTTGATTTTTTGCTGCTTTTAGTATATATTATATATGAAGGGATATTTATGTTAGTTAATTTTAAAATTAAAAATTTTAAGACTTTTAAAGAGGAAACAGAATTTTCATTTGAAAGAGGACAAAAAAGAGAATTAAATCATCATATCATTCATACAGATAATTATGAATTATTACCTATAAAAGCTATTTATGGGAGTAATGCTTGTGGTAAGACAAATTTATTATTTGCTATGATAGGATTAAAAAACTTTATAATAGGAAAAAGTATTAGGCAAGAAAAAGATGATTATATCGGTTTGTGTTCTAATTTTGATAATTATGAAAAACCAATAGAAATGTCAGTTACTTTTATTTGTGATAATAAAGAATACTATTATTACTTGTCATTTGTTAATTATTTTAAAGAAATGGAAAGTAAGATTATAAGGGAAGTATTAAAAGAGGATAATAAAACATTATTTATAAGAGATAATAAAAGATTAGAATTTTCTAGTGATGAAAAAGTCATTAATGAACATTATAAAAGATTTTTAGATGATAATCTAAAGATAGAAATGACTAAAATGATTGAAGAAAATATAAAAGAAACAGATACTTTTACAAGTTGGTATTCTAATATTGATAATAAATTATGTGAAAAAATAACATCTTATTTTTCTAATATAACAACTATTATTGATTTAGAAAAATTTAATATAAATAGTTACATTCAATTTGCGGATAGAAATAAAACTTATCAAGATAGGAATGTAGATAAATTATTAAAAGAATTAAATGTTGATAAGGAAAAAATATTATTTGAGTATACAGAAGATGGAAAAATAAATAATTATGTATCTTATAAAACTGATAAGAATACAGATATTATTGCTCCAGTTAACTCAATTGAATCTAAGGGAACGGTTAAATTAATTGATTTACTTTATCCGATTATATGGTCTTTGCAAAATGGTGCACCTATATTTGTTGATGAATTAGATGCATCAATTCATCATGAAATTATTTATAATTTAATTCAAACTTATGGTGACCCTACAATAAATACAAAAGGTGCGCAATTAATATTTACTACTCATAATCCAGTTTATTTAAATAAAAATCTTTTAAGAAGAGATGAAATAGTATTTATTGAAAAAGATAATAATGGTTCACATTTACATACATTGGATGATTATAATATTCGAAATGATCAGGTTTACCTAAAAAATTATTTAAATGGGAATTATACAGTATTACCTAATTTTAATTTTAGCAATATAGTTAAATAATTGAACAAGAATATTTTTGCGTTATAAAAAAAGGAGAAATACAATGAATGAATTAAAAACAATATTAAATACAATACCAGAAGAAATGAAAAAAGAAATATATAACGACGCTTTAAAACCAACTATGCAAGAAACAGGAAAAACACTTTCCTTAATACCAAGAGTAATAAAAAACGCATTTGCTAAGGTCGAAATGTGGTGTGATAAAAGAGAATTTGTGGTGCAAAAATTTAAAATTGAGTTACAAAAAAAATTGGAGAAAATAGAAGAAGAGAATATTGTGGATGCAGATCCAAGTATTTTTATACCATCAGTACAAGCTATTAGTTACACATGGGATAAAGAAGAAATAAAGCAGCTTTATTTAAATTTAATGGCAAGCGATATGGACAAAACTGCTAAGGATAAAGTGCATCCTAGTTTTGTTGAGATAATAAAACAAATGAGTTGTACAGATGTTAAAATTTTTACAAAGCTATATAAAATTGATTATTATCCAGTTTGTAGTTTGTTTATAAAGGCTGATGAACAATATGGAGCAAATTTTGTTTTAGAATATCTTTTGCCAGATAGTTTTTACGATTTTTTGTCTGAAAAGCAAGTTGTTGAAAGCTTAAACAATTTAGAAAGATTAAATTTAATAAAAATAGATATGAATATAAAATTTATTGACAAAGGTAATTACGAAAATATTAAAAATTGTAAAATTATACAAAAATATAAAGAGAAATTTGGAGAAAAGTTAATAATAAAAAAAGGGGTTATTAAAACAACTGAATATGGAAAGTCTTTTCTTGATGTGTGTTGTAAATAGAAATAGTTTTATTATTTAGTGTTTAATTTAGTATAATTAGTTAAGCAATTCAATTCATTTGTGTTGCAAAAAGTCATTAAATATTATATTATATTAGTGCGAGGTGATATATTATGTTAAATGCTAAAGATGTGGCTATGTATTTTTTATCTAAAGACCCAGAGCGAAAATTGTTCAACAAAAATGTAGTTGTTTATAATGATAGAAAATCATATGAAGGTAATATAAGAATTAATAAATATTTGTTTTTAGCTCAAGTGGTATATTTAGCATTATATAATAAAAGATTGTTTAAAGATGATTTTAAAGCATATGATAATGGTCCAGTAATTGAAGATATTGTAAAATCATATGGACTTATGATTAATCAAAATAATATAATAAATATAAATGCTTCTGATAGACAATTTTTGGATAAAATATATATGTCTTTAGAAAATGCTTCATTTGATGAATTAATTGAAATAACTCATGAGGATCCAACATGGCAAAAATTAAGTGATGATACATATAATGCACCTATAATGAATATTGAAGACAACATTGATGAATACAAAAAAAGATATAAAGGATTAATAGAAGCATTAAAATTATGAATGATTTAAAGGTGGGGCAAATATTGTGGTTGAAAGTGAGATATCAAATAGATCAAGTTGCTAGTATTGAGCATCCAATGTTAATCGCAGATATTAAAGATAGTTATATTGAAATAATAGCAATTGATAAAACTGCTGGAAAATTACACAATTTGTATCATAAATATAACTATTTTATTAATTCAGAAAATCCAAAAGAAACTGTTTTATATGAAGATAGTTATGCTCAATTAAATACAAAATTAACTATAGAAAATTGTACAATGTTGTCAAAATTCAGAAGAACTAAGGATACATTATCTTCAAAAAAACTTAATGACTTGTTAAAAGAATATCATGATTATCAAAATAATAATATTATAAATGAAGAGCGAATAGTTTATATGACTCAAGAAGAAATAATAGAATTAAATAGCTAGAATATCTAGCTTTTTTTCATATTGATAAAAACTACTTGATTATTTTGTGAATTAATTTTATAATTAAATTGTAGATATAAATATATTTAACAATAAATTATATATATTCTATAGAAAGTTGGAGGAAAAAATGGATAATGTTTTGATTGCCATTTTGACTCTTATTGTTGGGATTTTGCTGGGTGGTGTTATTATATGGATTGTTTTTACAATTAGAGCATCACGAGCAGTAAGTAAAGCTAATAAATTAATTGAAGCCGCTAAGTTAGAGGCGGAAAAAAGTAAAAGAGATGCTTTATCAGAATTAAAGCAAGAAAGTTTTCGTTTAAAACAAGAAACAGATGCTGAAATAAAGGCTAAAAAGGCCGAACTTTTACAAAGTGAAGATAGATTATTAACCAGAGAAAACAACTTGGATAAAAGAGAAGAAATGCTACAAAATAGGGATAATTTATTGCAAGATAAAGAAAATGATTTATTAGCTAAGCAAAAAAATTTACAAGAAAAAGAGGAAAAAATGGATATGCTACTTAAAGAAGAAGTAGCAAAACTTGAAAGTATTGCTAAGTATAGCAAAGAAAAAGCTAAAGCAGCTATAATGGAGAGAGTAGAACAAGATATGGAGTTAGAAATTACTAATTACATTAAAGATGCTGAAGCTAAAGCAAAGTTAGAGGCACATGAAGTTGCTAAACAAATGATTATTAGTAGTATGGAGAGATACTCTGATGATGTTGTTGGACTTCAAACAGTAAGTACTATAAGCTTACCTAATGATGATATGAAAGGTAGACTCATCGGACGCGAAGGAAGAAATATTAGAACAATTGAATCAGTTACTGGTGTTGATTTAATAATTGATGATACACCTGAGGCAATAGCAATTTCTTCATTTGATCCGTTAAGAAGAGAAATAGCAAAACAAACTATTGAATCTTTAATTAAAGATGGTAGAATACATCCAGGTAGAATTGAAGAAATTTATGACAAGACCGTAAAAGATGTTAATGCGAGAATTATTCAAATAGGTAATCAAACTATTAATGATTTAGGTATTGCTAAAATGGATCCAGAATTGGTTACTTTAGTTGGTAAGCTAAACTTTAGATCAAGTTATGGTCAAAATGCTTTACAACATTCTATTGAAGTTGCTAACCTTACTGGTTTAATGGCAGCCGAACTTGGAGAAAATGTAACTCTTGCAAAAAGAGCAGGTTTACTTCACGATATTGGTAAAGCTATTGATTTTGAAGTTGAAGGATCTCATGTTGAAGTAGGATTAGATTTTGCTAAAAAACATCATGAACCTGATGTAGTGCTTGATGCTATTGCATCTCATCATGGTGATACAGAACCTAAAACAACAATTGCAGTTTTAGTAGCTGTTGCAGATACACTTTCTGCTGCAAGACCTGGTGCTAGAAATGATACTTTAGAAAATTATATTAAGAGATTAGAACAACTTGAAGAAATAGGTAACTCTTATGAAGGTGTTGAAAAAACATTTGCAATGCAAGCCGGTCGTGAACTTAGAGTTATTGTTAAGCCTGAAGAAATTGATGATGCTAAGAGTTATAAGATGGCACGGGATATAAAAGAACAAATTGAGCGTGAAATGCAATATCCTGGTACTATTAAAATAACAGTAATTAGAGAAACTAGAGTTCAAGAAGAAGCAAAATAATAAAGAAGACAATTTTTTTACAATTGTCTTCTTTATGGTTGTAACAAAAATATGTCATAATTTTGAAAAGTTTGCATATACTAAATTTGACAAATGATGTATTTTATGATATCATTTTGTTATGGAAGCGGAACGCTTCGGGGTACGTTGTATAGCGTACGGTTAAAGATGATTTTTATCATCTTTTTCTTTTGAAAATATTTTGACGCCTTTATTTTGGAAATCGGGATAACCACTTAATTTATTTTTGATTACTTTAAATGAAGGATTTTGTTCGTTGTATTTTATATATTGATGTATTGGATATGAAAATAAATCAGCAATTTCTAGTCCTGCAAAGGTTGATGAATGTCTGTCATACCATTTTGGATTAAAATATACTCCGTGAATTTTTGATTTGAATTCACCAGTTGAAATGTTTTTTTGCCTCCTTTTATAGATAACTTCATAAATATGTTTTAAAAGAATTTTATCGTTACTTTTGCCTCGTGATTCAAGCATAATAATTCCCTTTTTATTGCTTTTTGTAGCATATATATATCTTTCTATTAATAAATCAAAGGCCTTTTCATAAATACTTTCTCTAAAACCTTTTTTTAAATATAATTCTAAATCTATAGTTACGGATATAATTGTACAGTTAATTGAAGAAAGTGTAGTAGTTAGATCATTTATAAATAAAGAATAATTAATTACTGAGTCGTTAAATGCACCATCATGTCTTCTTATGTCTCTAGAATGTAAGCAAACATATCTTGATTCTTGATTTTTGGTATCAAAATAATATCCATTGTTCCAATATTTATTTTTTAATTTTCTAATGTTGTTTCGCATTTTTGAATAATCTTTTCTATTAAAAATACAACCAGTAATTGTGAAAAATTTATCATCTAGATTAATTGATGAATTATTAATAATTTGTTTACTAATATATTTTAATTTTCCTTCACTACCATTTTCATCAACAAACATTACATAATCTATATTCTTTTTCCAAAATTTTATTTTTTGAGGATGCTTCCACCATTCATTCATAAACTACCTGCTTTCTTTATAATTAAAAAAACTTCAGTTCATAAGCACTGAAGTATGTCCCCCTGAACTGTAAAGATTTTCTATAAGTTAAGTTTATCATGAATAAACAACAAATGCAAGAAAAAATATATTTTTTGGCAAAATAAAAACCTCAATATCTGAGGCTTTATTTAACAAACACAATCTACAAATGTATCAGATAGACATCTTATACTGCAAAGACAACTACAATCCATTGTGAAGAAGACATTAGTAGCTACATATGGAAATAAACTAGTAGTATCTGTATTTTCAGCAAGAACTCTAAATGTGCAACAATTTCCTTCAATCTTTTCTACTCTAAAGACATTTGAGCAAGTAGTGCTAATATCAGATCCTGCACAACTTACTGTAGAATCTTTAGTTATTGGCATGCTCCATGGAACGCCATTTCCGCAGCAAGTATAAAGCATTACTGGTCTAGTGTTACATACTATACAATTAGTTCCTCCGCCGAGTACTGGTCTATCACAAGTTTGTAAACAGTTATCTGGACATGCATTTTCTTGTAGTACTAAAATTACACATAATATTTCATTAATGCAATTTCCATTGCTGTTTGAATTTTGATTATTCATAAACTTTCACCCTTTCATGTACTTTCATTAATAATTTATGAATAATCTAAAAATAAGTGTATACTAAAGTAATTGTTATTGACGGATACTCTAAATTTATTTTATAATTAAAATAGATAAGGAGTAGTAGTATGTTATATGTTATTGGTGGAATTATTCTTTTAATAATAATTTATATTTTAATTATTTGGAATAGTTTAATTAAACTTAGTAATGATGTTGATGAGGCATTTGCAACAATGGATGTTTCTTTAAAGAAAAGATGGGATCTAATACCTAATTTAGTAGAAACTGTTAAGGGTTATGCTAAACATGAAAAAGATACACTTACAGAAGTTATTCATTTAAGAAGTAGTTATGATAGTTTATCAGATAAAGAAAAGTTGGATACTAATGAACAAGTAAGTAGTGGTATTACGAAAATTATGGCTTTAGCAGAAAGCTATCCGGAGCTTAAAGCTGATAAGAACTTTTTAAATTTAAGTACTAAACTTAGTGATGTAGAAGATGAGATAGCAAAATCTAGAAGATATTATAATGCTGTTGTTAGAATGTATAATAATAAAGTTGAAATGATACCTAGCAATATTGTAGCTAAAATATTTGGTTACAAACAAAAAAATATGTTTGAAGCGGAAGCCGAAGAAAGAGAAAATGTGGATGTAAAACTATGAAGATAAAGTGGATTTTATTTTGTTTGTTAATATGTGTATTAGGAGTAAAAAATGTTAATGCCTTAGATTATTATATTGATGATTATAATGTAGTTATTGATGTTAATAAAGATAATTCATTTGATATAACAGAAGAAATAAGAGTGTACTTTAATCAATCAAGACACGGAATAAATAGAAGTATACCACTTAGAAATAGGGTTAATAGATTAGATGGAACAACAACGAATAATGTTGTTAAAATAAGTGATGTTGAGGTAAATAATTCTTATACAACTAGTATAAACGATGGTAATTATATTTTACAAATTGGTGATGCTAATAATTTAGTAACTGGCTATCAAGAATATGTTATTAGTTATAATTATAATATTGGTAAGGATTCTTTAAAAGACAAAGATGAATTTTATTTTAATATAATTGGGCCAGAATGGGAAACTGTTATTACAAATGTTACATTTACTATTAATATGCCAGAAGAATTTGATGAAAGTTTATTAGGGTTTTCTAATGGACCTGAAAGTTTTTCAACAAATAATGTGAGTTATGAAGTATCTGGAAATACCATAAGGGGATCATTAGATACTCCATTATATGAAGGTGATGCCTTAACTATTAGATTAGAACTTCCTGAAGGATACTTTAGTGAAGCTAAATCTAATTATGGTATAAATAATGTTATAGCAATAATTATACCTATTATTAGTGTAATAATTACGGGATTAATTTTATATATAAAAAGGAGAAGTGTAAGAATAGTTGATACTATAGAATTTTATCCTCCGGATGATTATAATAGTTTAGAAATAGCCTTTTTATATGAAGGCACTGTAACAAATAAAGATGTAATTTCTTTATTAGTTTATCTTGCTGATAAAAAGTATTTAAAAATAGAAGAGGTAACAACTAAAAGTTTAAATACTGATTATACTACAACTCAAATTATAAAATTAAAAGATTATGATGGTAATAAACATGAAGAGTATTTATTTATGGAATCCTTATTTAAAAATGGCAATAACATTATGGTGGATGATATAGCAAATGAAATATATACTGCGGTATATGATATAAAAAATAAAATGAATTCTCCAACAAATAAACAACAATTATTTTTAAGTTCTAATAAAACATATAAATTTTTATATATTTTATGTGCTTTTTTATCTATTAGTATAACAAACATATTAATTTTTATTAATTACTATTCATCAGAAGCTCTAATAGGTAATATTATAACTATATTATTTTTGGCAATAGCAATTGTTTTAGTGCTTAAAACTAAATATACAGTAGCTACTAAAATTGTTATTTCAATATTTATTGTTGCTTTTGCTATAATGTTTTTTGTAGCAACTAATTATCAATATATGTATGGTGCTTTATCAATAATGTCATCAATAATATCAGTGATATGTTCAGTTATTATAATTTATTGGGCTTTTTCTTTTAATTTTAGAACAGATTTTGGCAATAAAATTTATGGTAGAATATTAGGTTTTAAAAAATTTTTAGAAACAGCTGAAAAAGAGCAGTTGGAAGCTTTGGTTGATAAAAATCCCGAATATTTTTATGATATCTTACCATATACATATGTTTTAGGTGTATCTGATAAATGGTTTAAGAATTTTGAAAGTATTGCTTTATCTGCACCATCTTGGTACAGTGGTATTGGTGATTTTGATATAATAACGTTTAATAATTATATAAGTACAACAACATCAAGCGTTGCCTCAAGTGTAACTTATGATTCTTCATCATCTTCATCTGGAGGAGGTTCATCTGGAGGAGGTATATCTGGAGGTGGCTCTGGTGGGGGAGGTGGAAGTTCATGGTAATGATTATGGTTCCTCTAATATCACTCTTTATAACATTAATTTTATGGATTATTTATGGCAAAAATAAAAAATTAGATATAAAAGAAGAAATGTATCCACCGAATATTAATATATCGGATGCAATGTATGTGTTCAGAAAAAAGCTATGTGGTGATGCCTTGGGATTAATGCTAATTGAGCTTTGTAGCAAAGGATATATAAAAATTGTTGAAAAACAAACAACTACATTATTTAATAGTGTAAGCGAATTAGAGGTAGTAAAGCTAAAGGATTATAATGGTGATGATTCTAATGAAAAAGCATTTATGGATAACTTATTTGCTAATTTAGATGTTATTAGTTATCATAATACTCTAGTTATTTTATCTAGAATGTCAAGTAAAATGAAATATAAAGAATTTGATGAAAAAATATTTTGTAAAACTCCATCTTGGGTATTTTGGTTAATTGTTTTAATGATTATTGCTACATATTTTATAATTACTTATATTCCTATTTCGAATTATGGTGATATTTCTTCATTGATTATTTGTTTATTATTTCCAAGTATTGCTTTTACATTTATGTTTTATACTATAACTTCTCGACAACCTATAGATGTAAATACTGGTAGTATTAAGGCTCGGAGGTTAAGCGCTATAATATTTGGTTGTGTTTTTGCTTTAATCATGGGAGCTTTTCCGATTTATATGTTTATTCCTATGTTAAAGGAAAATTATTTGTTATTTTATTTAATAGGTTTAGTGTGTATTTTTATTATGATTTTTATAAGTGATCGATTTGTTAAAAGAACCGATTTAGGAAATGAATTACTAGCAAAAATATTAGGCTTTAAAATTCATTTGGAAAATACAAATATTAATGATTCTAATTATTTTTACAAAGTATTACCATATATTTATATTTTCAATTTACAAAATCGTTATTTAAATATGGAAATGAATAAACCAAAGTGGTATGAAGTATCAGAGTTTGATATGCAAAAATTAGATAAATTAATTTTAGAAATAGTAAGTGCAGCAATGAAAGTATTTCCTAAAGATATTAAGTGAAGTTTCAATTGTATATTGGAACTTTCTCTTTTTTAATGCACTTATTTTTGGTATAATTATATATAGAAGTTATGGAGGATATATGAATATATTAGATGGACTAAATAAAGAACAAGTTAAGGCAGTAGAACATATTGATGGTCCTTGTCTAGTGTTAGCGGGAGCTGGTTCTGGTAAGACAAAAGTACTGACAATGCGTATTGCTAATTTGATTGCCAGTGGAATTGATTCAAAGAATATTTTAGCGATAACTTTTACTAATAAAGCGGCGAAGGAAATGCGGGAAAGAATTAATAATGTTGTGGGAGAAAATAGAGCTTTTGTTGGAACATTTCATTCTTTTGGTTTAAGAATAATTAAGGAAAATTATGAAGCTTTGGGACTAACTCATAACTTTACAATTATTGATAGTGATGATGCTACTAGTATAATAAAAAAAATACTTAAAGATTTAGGATATGATCCTAAAGAATATAGTCCAGGTTTTATAAAAAATAAAATAAGTTTTATTAAAAATGAAATGCTTAGTGATAGTGAAGCGGAAAAGTATTTAGCATCTCCACCTGAAAAAGTGGCACTAAAAATATATTTTGAATATCAAAAAGTTTTAAGAAGAAATAATGCTGTTGATTTTGATGATTTGTTAAAGAACCCAGTAGAGCTTTTTTATAATCATGAAGAAATACTCGATTATTATCAAGAGAAGTATCGATATATTTTAATTGATGAATATCAAGATACTAATGAAGTACAATATAAGTTAGTTAAAAAACTGGCAGAGAAATATCGTAATATTTTTGTTGTGGGTGATCCTTGTCAATCAATTTATGGATTTCGGTGGTCAAATTATAAAAATATTATGAATTTTGAAAGTGATTATCCAGAGGTTGAAGTAATTACTTTATATCAAAATTATCGGAGCACTAATAATATTTTGAAGGCTGCAAATTCAGTTATTAAGAATAATAATGAAGGTAAGGGAGTTGAACTTCATAGTGATTTTGGTTTAGGTGTTAAAATAAAATATACGAGATGTAATGATGAAGCAGATGAAATTAAAATAATACTTGATGAGATAAAGAAGTTACTAGATGATGGGTATGATTATAAAGATATTGCTATTCTTTACCGGACTAATGCCCAATCAAGAATACTAGAAGAAGGTATTTTAAGTAAGAATTATCCTTATAAAGTTGTGGGTAGTTATTATTTCTATAAAAGAAAAGAGGTTAAAGATTTAATTAGTTATTTAAGATTAATATCAAATACACATGATGATGTATCACTTTCTAGAGTTATAAATGTACCAAAAAGAGGTATTGGAAATAAATCGATTGAAGAATTAGAACAAAGAGCAGATAGTAATAACACCAGTATGTTTGAAGCATTAGAAAAACCAAAGGAATTAGAGTTTAAAAACTTGATTTTAAATTTACAAGAAATTGCTAAAAATGTGGATTTAACAGAACTTATTGACAAAGTTTTAGAGTTATCAGGTATGCAAAGTGAACTGGAAAAAGATAAAACTCTAGAAGCGGAACTCCGCTTAGAAAACCTAAAAGAATTTAGAAGTATTACTGAGAGTTATCAAAAAGAAACAGGTTCAGTTAATTTGGAAGATTTCTTGGAAGATATCAGTTTAGTTGCGGATGCTAAAGAACATATAGAAGATGGTAATGCTATAACTTTAATGACTATGCATTCTGCTAAGGGATTAGAATTTAAAGTAGTATTTCTAGCGGGTATGGAAGAAGGGATAATGCCACATGCTAATTCAAGTAATAGTAAAGAAGAAATGGACGAAGAGAGAAGACTTTGTTATGTAGCAATAACTAGAGCAAAAGAGAGATTATACATAACTAATGCTAAAAGAAGGATGCTTTATGGAAATGTTAGTTTTAATCCACCAAGTAGATTTATTAATGAAATTGATCAAGATTTAATTGAAAAAGATGAAAAAGCAAATAATATAAGTGGAGTAAAAGAATTTAATAAGGAAAGATATTACAAGACAGAAAATACTTTATATAATCATGGTGATATAGTAATGCATGATACATATGGTAAAGGTGTTGTAATTGATGCTGATGAGAGATTTGTAACAATTGCTTTTGATAAAAGGTTTGGAATAAAAAAATTATTGAGTAATTATCAAGGATTAAGGAGGATGTAAAATGGATAATTTAACTTTAGTAATTATGGCAGCAGGTATGGGGTCGCGTTTTGGAGGTTTAAAGCAAATTGAACCAGTTGGACCAAGTGGAGAAATTATTGCTGATTATTCCGTATATGATGCAATTAGAGCAGGTTTTTCCAAAGTAATATTTATTATAAGAAGGGAGCATTTAGATTATTTTAAGGAACATATTACTAGTAAGTTTGAAGATCAAATTAAGGTAGAATTTGCTTTTCAAGAACTTGATATGATTCCTAGTGATGTATCATTACCTGAAGGACGAGTAAAAATGCTTGGAACAGGGCATGCACTACTTTGTGCCAAAGATTTAATTGATGGTAATTTTGTTTTAATTAATTCTGATGATTTTTATGGTTTAAATTCTTATCAAAAAGCTGCAGAGTTTTTTGAAAATAATCATGAAGACTTGGAATATTTAACTGTTAATTACCCATTTTATGTAACAGAAACAAAAAATGGTGCGGTAAAAAGAGGAGTAGTTTTTACAGATGATAACAACTATGTTACTAATAATATCGAATGTGAAATAGGAAGAGTAAATGATAAGTTAATTGCTAATGCAATATTTGAAGATAAAACATTTGAGCTCGATGAAAATCATCCAGTAACAGTTAATTTCTTTGGCTTAAGACCGAGTTTTTTAGAATTTTTAGAAAGTGAATTTGATAAATTTATTCATGGAAATATTGGGTTGAAAGATGAGTTTTTACTTCCAGAAATATTAAGAAGAGGAATTAAAGAAAATAAATTTAAGATGTTAGCTACAACTAGTGAATCTAAATGGATGGGAGTAACTTATAAAGAAGATTTACCAGGTTTAAAGAAAAATATCGAAGATTTAATCATGAAAGGGGAATATCCAAATGAATTATGGGACACAAGAAGAAGTAAAGGCACGCGTTCTTGAATTAACAAAAATTTTAAATGAAGCAAATTATAATTATTATGTTTTAGATAATCCGACGATAACTGACCAAGAATATGATAAATACTACCGGGAGTTAGTTAATTTAGAAGATGCCTATCCGGAATTTAGTTATGATAATTCACCAACAAAAAGAGTTGGTGGTGAGGTCATTGATAAATTTAATAAAATAGTACACGAAAGGCCAATGCTTAGTCTTGCTAATGTGTTTAATGAAGATGAAATAAGAGACTTTGATAGTAAAATAAAAAATGCGGGTTTTAAACCAGAATATGTTTGTGAATATAAAATTGATGGCTTAAGTGTTGCTTTAATTTATGAAAAAGGTAAATTAGTTCGCGGAGTAACTAGAGGTGATGGTGTAACTGGTGAAGATATAACGCACAATGTTAAAACAATAAAGGTTATACCCCTAACTTTAAAAAGGGAGATTGATATTGAAGTCCGCGGGGAAATATTCATGAACAAAAAGACTTTAGAAAAATTAAATGAACAAAGAAAAAAAGAAGGTTTACCACTTCTTCAAAATGTGCGTAATGCTGCTGCTGGTTCAATTAGACAACTAGATTCTCGTGTTACTGCTAAAAGAGAATTGGATAACTTTATCTATTATTTGCCAGATCCAGATAAATTTAATGTTAAAACACATATGGAAGCTCTAGAATTCATGAAAAGTTTAGGTTTTAAAGTAAATCCATCGAACAGATTAGTAAGTGATATTGATGGTATTTTAAAATTTATTGAAGACATTACCGAAAAAAGAAATAAATTACCATATGAAATTGATGGGGTAGTTATTAAAGTTAATGATATAGGGATGCAAGAAGATTTAGGATATACCGCTAAATATCCAAAATGGGCAACAGCATATAAATTTCCAGCTGAAGAGGTCTTAACTAAATTAAAAGACATAATATTTACTGTGGGGAGAACGGGTAGAATTACACCAAATGCGGTACTTGAACCAGTAATTGTTATGGGCTCAACTATAAGACGAGCAACCCTACATAATGAAGAATATGTTTTAGCTAAAAATTTAAAAATCGGCGATATCGTGTCAATTCGTAAAGCAGGAGATGTTATACCAGAAGTAGTTGAAGCTAAATTCGAACGGAGGACGGGAGAAGAAAAAGATTTTAAAATGATTCATGAATGCCCAATGTGTCATAGCCCTCTTCATAAATTTCCAGATCAAGTCGATTATTATTGTATGAATCCAAATTGCCCTAAAAGAAATATTGAAAGTATAATACACTTTGTATCAAGAGATGCTATGAATATTGAAGGCCTTGGTGATGAAATAGTTGAAGAATTATATAATTTAGGTTTTATTAGAAATATACCTGATTTATACTGTTTAGAAAATAAAAAACAAGCAATTATGGAATTTGATGGTTATGGAGAAAAAAGTGTTAATAAAATACTTGATAATATTGAAAAATCTAAAAATAATAGTTTAGAGAGATTATTATTTGGATTAGGCATTAAAGAAATTGGCACTAAAACTGCGAAGTTACTTGCTAGTAGTTATCACAATATAGATGCACTTATGAATGCTACAATAGAGGATTTAGAAAGTATTAGAGATATTGGTAGTATTACAGCAAGAAGTATCTTTGAATATTTCAAGACACATAAAGAATTAATTGAAGAGTTAAAGAAAATCGGCATTAATATGGACTATCTAGGAGTAATTAAAGGTGTTAGTGAAAATATTACTGGTAAAAGATTTGTTATTACAGGAACAATTAGTGATATGGGAAGAAAAGAAATAAAAGAAATATTAGAATCTTACGGCGGAAAAGTAAGTGAATCAGTTAGTAAAAATACGAGTGTTGTAATTGTTGGAGATAATCCTGGTAGCAAATATAATGATGCAATATCTTTAAATATTCCAATATGGAATGAAGAAAAATTACATGATGTTTTAAATAATTTGTGATATTTCTAAATTTGTAGTATAATTATATTACTTAAAGAGGTGAATATTTTGAATAAATTAAAAGAATTATGGGGGAAGAA
The DNA here is from genome assembly GCA_944332705.1 of uncultured Bacilli bacterium. Taxonomy (GTDB): domain Bacteria; phylum Bacillota_I; class Bacilli_A; order RF39; family UBA660; genus Onthocola_B. The sequence goes on along the minus strand of CALVKM010000007.1, from coordinate 7,173 downwards.
TAAGGTGTTAATAGTACTAGGAATAATTCTAGTAATATGTCTAATTGCTATTATTGTGGTTGCTGTATCCTTTTTCTTCGGAGGCTCAGAATCTGTTTATGGTGATAGATTAGAGGATATCGAAAATTATCCAGTGACTGAAGAATTTATGGATGAATATGTAGCTAGTTTTTCGGAAGATGCAACTGTGGAAGATGCAACCATTCATACTCAAGGTCGAGTTATTTATGTAGCTATTACTTTTGCTCCAGATACATCATTAGTAGAAGCAGAAAGTAAAGCTGCGGCATCAATAGATTTATTTAGTGAAGATATTTTATCTTATTATGATATTAACTTTACACTAGAATGTGCTGCAACAGAAAATAGTGAAGGATTTACTATAATGGGATCTCGTAATGTTGCTGGTTCAGGTGTTGTTTGGAACAATAACACACCAGTAGAAAGTGAAGAAGAGTGATGAAAAAAAGACGAAATATAATTGTTATAGTTGTAAGTGCTATAGTTGTTATAGGTATTGCAATTTTGTTATATTTTCTTTTAAATGATGAAAATAAATTAACAGTTGCGGAACGTAATTGGATAAATGAAAATATTAATAGTATACCTAATATTAATGTTTTAGATGATGCTAATGTTTTTGGTAAAAATGGTAGTGGAGTATTCTATGGATTTTTAGAAGATTTTGAAGAAGAATATGGCTTAAATATTAATCCGATTACTTTTAGAAATGGAACTAATCCATCAGGTATTACTCTTGGAGTTAAAAATAATATAGGAAATAATGATGTAGTTTTTTTTACTGATCACTATGCATTAATTAGCAATAATAACGAAATAATTAGTGATACTGATGATTTAATAGGTAAAACGATTGGTATATTAACAAGAGATTTAAGTTATGTATCAAATTATATAGATACTACTAATACAACATTTACGCAATATGATTCTAGTGAAGAATTATTTAAAGCAATGGGAAATGATGTTACTTATTTAATAGTACCTTTAACATTTTATTTAGATACAATTTTAAGTAATAATTATAATATAATATATCATTTTAGTGATATTAAAATATATTTTACAATGCAAACTTCAGATGATACTTTAAGTAGCATTTTAAGAAAATTTTATAATAATTGGGAAAATTTTGATACACTTTATAATGAAGCATTATTTAATACTTTTACAACTTCCCTAAATATAACAGCTACAGAAATAGATTCAATGCAAAGTATTGAATATAACTATGGTTTTGTTAATGCATCTCCTTATGAAGTTATTATGGGTGGTAAATACGGGGGAATTGCTGCAGTTGTATTAAGTAAATTTAGTAACTTTGCAGGTGTTGAATTTAATTTTGAAAAATATCGTAATTATGATAAATTTATGAATGCTGTAGAAAATAAAGATGTTGATTTATATTTTAATTATTATAATTATTCAGATAATTTTAATGCTACAAATGGAATAAATATTGAATATAGTGTAGCAGTTAGAAAAGATAATAATATGGTTATAAAATCAATTAATTCTTTAATTGGAGAAACAGTATATACCCAAGAAAACTCTAAAATATATGATTATATTAATGGTATTAGTGGTATAAATGTCGAAACCTTTAGTACAACAAAAGATTTATTTAAATTAAATAAAAAAGATGTAATATTAGTAATAGATAAAAATACATTTGATTATTATAGTTTAGATGAACTAGATAATTATTCAACTAGATATAGTGATTATATAGGGGATGAATATAATTTTAAAGTAAGAACTGATAGTGCTTTATATAATTTACTTGATAAATATGTGAGTTTTCTAGATCAAGATGAAATAATTTTAGAAGGACTAAATAATCATAGTGAAACTGTCCAAAGTGGCGGGTTTGTTACAAAAATAGCCGAATACATTTTATATGCAGTAATTATAGCTATAATAATTGCTTTAATAATTATTCGTAAAAGTAAAAAGATTTCTATTGCGAGAAAGATTAAAAAAGATGATAAAATGAAATTTATTGATCAATTAACATCTTTAAAAAATAGAAATTATTTAAACGAAAATATTGCAACATGGAATAATAATACAATTTATCCACAAACTATAATCGTAGTAGATTTAAATAAAATACAAGAAATTAATGATTTAAATGGCTATAATGAAGGGGATAAACAAATTAAAGCATGTGCTAATGTTTTAATTAAAACTCAACTTGATAATAGTGAAATAATGCGTACTGATGGTAATGAATTTGTCATTTATTTAGTAGGTTACAATCAAAAACAAATAACTAATTATATTCATAAATTAAATAAAGAAATAAAGAAATTACCATATGAATTTGGAGCAGAATTCGGCTACAGTGTGATAGATGATGATATAAAAACTATTGAAGATGCTATGAATGAAGCGGTTGAAGATATGAAGAAACAAAAGGGTGCCATAAAAAATGAAAAAGAAGTTAAAAAGTGAGGTTAAAGAATTTTTTGATAATTTTATAAAAGTATTAAAAAGGCCAGAGATGGCAATACTTCCTGGACAACTGGCCTTTTTCTTTGTGCTTGCTATTGTTCCAACTATAACTTTAATTAGTTATGGAGCAAGTTTACTTAATTTATCAACTGATGTAATATATGATTTTTTAACTAATGCTTTTTCTAAAGATATTGCAGCAATGCTTCTAAATATTCCAGAATCTAGTTATTCAGGGGTAGGATTACTAATAACTTTAATAATAGGTTATGTTATAGCATCTAATGGACCAGCATCAATTATTATTACATCTAATGCTATATATGGCGAAAAACAAACTGGTTTCTTTAAAAGAAGAATAAAATCTATTATTATGACAATATTTTTAGTATTACTTTTCATATTTATGTTAGTTGTTCCTGTTTTTGGAGATAAAATTATTGAATTGTTCCAGTATGTTGATTTAAATAGTTCAATTACTGATAAAGTAACAACTATTATAAGATTATTACAAGGTCCTGTTACTTGGCTTATTATGTATTTTTTTATCAAAATACTTTATACTATTGCTCCGAATAAAAGAATAAAGAGTAAAAACGTCGGATATGGGGCAATATTTACAAGTATTTCTTGGATACTTATAACTTATGGTTATTCATTTTATATCAATAATATCGCATACTATTCAACATTTTATGGAAGTTTAGCAAATATTGTTATGTTAATGATCTGGATATACATACTTGCTTATGTATTTACAATAGGTATGGCTCTAAACTATCGTAAAGAAGAAGTAGAATTGGAAAAAACAGGTTCTATAAAAACGAATAATAAGTAAATAATAATATCATGTACTACAGGTATTACTTAAGTACATGATTATTTTTTTCGATATCAATCTAGTATTAATTTACCTAACGATATTGAAGAGTAATATCTTGAAGTTCCCAATAGGGAGCTTTGTTTTTGTTGACATATAATAAAATATATAGTATATTATTTATAGAAAAAGGAATTAGATGTTACATCGGTGACGAATTAATAGTTGTTATTAATTCTAGGGACTGTTTGTCTAGTTCCTTTTTTTTGCAAAAATGGTTGACATTTAATAAAATGTATAGTATATTATTTATAGAAAAAGAGTTCGTATCTCTGCTCGTTTCGGACGTTAGTCTAGGGATTTATGCATTAGACGCAGAGACTAGAACTCTTTTTTTGCTTTTAATTATATACATTGTTTGTATTTCGAGAGATTTACTTTTATCCGAAATATATACAATTAAATTGTAGTTATATGATTTTATTGTTTTTGATATTTTTAATGCAAGTTTGTTTTGTTTAGTAACACCTGCTGTTTCTAATTTATCATATTGTGTTATTATTTCCGGTATTAAACAAAAATCATTTTTAGAAATAGGAACTTGTCCTCTTAATATTTCTTTACTATTAGAATGTTTTCGTAATATGTGTTTAATAGCATTATTTTTTAAACAAACATTATAATTTAATATATTAATATTTAATTGTTTTATTAATTTTGTAGCTGTGTTGTTATCTACTTTTCCAATATATAGTTTGTAATTATTTGATTTTATATAAGAGTTGTCTATAAATTTTTTAATTTGTGAATAACTATTCCCAATAATAATTTTGCTACTACTTTTAAAATTATTTATTTCATGTTCTGTATATGGAATTAATTTATTATTAATACTATATTCAATTTCATTTAGTTTAATATCTTTATTTCTATAACAATATTCCCAATTAATTACAATAGTTTAGTAATTTAAGTATAACATAATGCAGGTTGATTTGCAATAAACAATTGACATATAATAAAAATAATACTATAATTAAATCATTAGATTGGTCGTAACCCGTATGGGTTAGGGCCAATCTATAGTTTAAAATAAGAGGAAACGGTTTAATAGGAGTGATGCACTACTTGTGCTAGGTACTTTGACGGTTCCTTTTGTTTAAGGACTTGTACTGTTGTCGTTTTAAGGACGTTTAAATCTGGGACAATAGGTATCAGAAGCAACAGCAAGAGTTTTATTTAAAAAGGAACAATTCCCTTTAATGAGTGTTTATTCACTCTTGGAGTTGTTCCTTTTTTCTATACTAATGATAATACTTTTATTGCAAATAACTATTGATTAATATTATAAAATGTAATATATTATATTTAGAAAGCGGTCGTGCCGACTTGACGGCGCGGTCGCTTTCTTTAATTGTTTTAAAAAATGCTTTATTTCCTCCAGAAATTATCATATAATGATAGTTAGTGGAGGGAATATGGTAGTTTCAAATAATATTCAAAAAAGTAAATATAAAGATTATAGCAATAAAGATACTAAATTAGCTAGAGATGTTAAGAACGGAAAATTAATTAGAATTAAAAAAGGATTATATGAAACTAATCCTAATACACCAGCATATTATTTAGCTAATTTTATATATGGACCATCTTATATATCGTTTGATTTTGCTCTTTATTTATATGGTTTAATACCAGAGAAAGCCATAGTTGTTACATGTGCTACATTTAATAAAAATAAGAAAAAAACATATAATACACCTTTTGGAACTCTAATATATCGTGATGTTCCAGAAAGAGTTTTTCCATATTATGTGGATTTAATAGAAGAAAAAGATTATACTTTTCATTTAGCAACAAAAGAAAAAGCATTATGTGATAAGTTATACACATTAAGTCCTGTTAAAAATATAGAACAAATGAAGAATTTGTTGTTGTATGATTTAAGAATTGATGAAGAAGAATTAGTTAATTTAAATATTAATATTATCAAAGATCTTAGTGAAATGTATCATTCTACCAATGTTTTATATTTATATAAATATTTAAGAAAAATTTTTTAGTTATCTTCTTCAATAGGTTCAAATAAACATCTTATATCAATATTTAGAGCATCAGCAATTTGACCTACAATTACTATTGTAAATCCTCTTTGCATTTTAACACTTTCGATTTTAGCTAAATAATTCATAGTAATACCCGCTAAATCAGCAAGTTGTTGTTGAGTTAAATTAGCTTTTTCTCTATATTTTTTAATATTATATCTTACTATATCATAATAATACATATCATCATGTATCATAGAACCACCATATTATAATTATGGTGGTAAAATTTATTGAAATATATGGATGTTTTGTCCATATAATAGGCACTTTTTAAATGATAAAATTAATTTGTATGGTAGGTTAAAAATGAAGAAAAAGATATTGATTGGAGTAAGTGGTATTTGTAATAATACTAGGTATATGTATTTGTTTTTATATGGGTAAAGATAATAGTGATGATGAAATGTATACTAGTAATATTGAGGATGAAAAAGAAAACTCTATTGGAGGTTTTCTAACACTTATGCTTGAAACAGAAGCGGGTTCAGGAGTATATGAAAAATCTATTTCAAGTACTTGGCCAGGGGAGGGTTATGTTTTTAATGAAAATTTATCAAGTTGTGAAAATGGTGGGGAATTATCGTGGAATGAAGCATTAGGAGCAGTAAATTTAAAAACAAATACTGCAGAAAAATGTTATGTATACTTTGATAAAGAACCAGATATAGTATATTTAGCTGATTATATTATAAATAATGTTTATGTAGAAGATGGAGTTAATGGGCTTTATTATCATGATGGTCAAGGAACATATACTAATGCAGATCAAGAAGCTGGAGATAATAGTTATAGATATGCCGGAGCAAATCCAAATAATTATGTTTGTTTTGGTTCAACAGAGAGTCCGTGTCCAGAAGAGAATTTATACCGCATAATTGGAGTGTTTGATAACGAAGTAAAATTAATCAAATCAGACTATACTACTTCAAACCAAGCAGGTACGGATGGGGATTATGTTTTGACATATCCATATGATTTAAGCAGCTATATAGGAAATTTGGATTCTTCATCAATTTCATCATATTATTGGAATGGAAGTGCAAATAATACATGGAGTGAAAGTCCACTGAATACAGTAAATTTAAATACAAATTTCTTGAACAGTATAGGAAGTACATGGAGTAATTTAATAGCAACACACAGTTGGAAAGTAGGAGGAGGAAGTGTTGCAAATTTAAGCCAATCAAACGCTCAAACAGCATACAATTACGAAGTAGGATCAAATAGTAGTAGTACAACATATTCAGCAAAAGTAGGGTTGATGTATTTAAGTGATTATTATTATGCAGCAACAAATACATATTGGACATATTCGGGATTTGCAGGTTGGAGTGCTGATGATGCTAATTTGGATTATAGGGTAGCAATCGATAGCAATTGGATGTATATGGGGCTTTATGAATGGACTATTTCCCGCTCCTCCGACACATTAGCTTATGCATTTTTTATACACTGGGAAGGAAGAATCGGTTCCGAAGGTGTAGGTTCTGGTAGTGGGATTTCTTATGCTGTTCGTCCTTGCTTCTACCTCAATTCCAATGTCCAATATGTCAGCGGATCTGGAACAAGTTCTGACCCTATAATCATCACAAATTAAATCAAATTTATTGTAATCCGTCTTTGTGGTAATCAAAATAGATTATTATATAGACATTAATTGTTGTGTGTGATATACTTTTTTTGTAATAGTATCTTTAGTTTTGCAGCAAAAATGAGCAAACCCAGTGTATATCAGGGATTGCTCATTTTTTAAAAGTTGTACTATTT
>CALVKM010000006.1 GCA_944332705.1 uncultured Bacilli bacterium | reverse complement strand
CTGCTAAAATAAAAATGTAGGTTTTCCTACAAAATTATTTTAGCAAAAACCTACATTTTTATATTGACATTACCAGAGCAACTGTTCTAAAAGATAACACTAATACATTACTTACTTATTGGAATATAGGTAAGCTTATAGTTGAAGCTCAAGGAGGAGAGAAAAGAGCAAAGTACGGCAATAACTTGATAAATGAATGGGGAAAAAAATTAAGCCTAAAATATGGTAAAGGATATGATACCAGAAACTTAAGAAAATTTCGTGCATTTTATATTAATTTTCCAATATGGGCCGCAGTGCGGCCCGAATTGACATAGACCCATTATAGAACATTATTGCCTATAAAAAACGAAAACGAAAGAAACTACTATATTAATCTAGTTATATTAAATAATTTATCTTCTAGAGAATTGCAAAAAGAAATAAAGAATAAAGCTTTTGATAGATTATCCTATGCCATTAAAGAACATATTGAAATTATTAGTGATACTAATAATACCGTATTAACAATTAAGGATATGATAAAAGATCCAATAATTCTAAAATCTGATAAAAGTCTAGATAAAATTGATGAACAAGCTATTCACAAATATATTATATCTTTACTTGAGGATAAATTCCTAGAATCAGGAACAGGTTTTGCTCTTATAGGTCATGAATATAAATTATATATAGATAATAAGACTTATAAAATAGATTTATTATTCTTTAATGTTAAACTTAATGCATATGTAGTTGTAGAAGTTAAAACTAGAAAAATAAAACACACAGATATTGGCCAATTAAACTTTTATGTGAAGTTTGTAGAAGATAATATAAAAGATATTAATCATAACAAAACAATAGGATTATTAATTGTTAAAGAAAAAGATAAATATATTATTAAATACACTACAAGTAATGATATTTTAGTTACTACTTATGCTTTAAATTAAATGGAGGAATTATGAATTATTATAATGAAATAAAAAATGAACTAATAAATAATGAGATATCTAAAAGATTAACCAATGAACTTAACACTAAATATAGTATAAGAGTTTTATATAAGATGTTAAAATTTTATAATTTTATGGTTGTAGAAAAATTGCCGACACTGTCGGCAAAATTGACTTGGAGCCATTATGATGAATTATTAAAACTTAATAGTATTGATGAAATCAACTATTACATAATGAATACAGAACAACAAAGTTTATCAGTCAGAGAACTTCGCGCCAAAATTAAAAGTAAAGAATATGAACGATTAGATGATAAAACTAAAGAAAAATTAATTGCTAAAAATGAAACATCAGTTGTTGATTTTATTAAAAATCCTATTGTTATTAAAAATAATACCAATAAAGAAATAATATCTGAAAAAGTATTACAAAAAGTTATTCTTGAAGATTTAGATGATTTTTTAAAAGAATTAGGTAATTCGTTTTGTTATATTGCTAATGAATACAAAATAAAAATAGGTAATAGATATAATTATATAGATTTACTCTTATATAATATTGAATTTAACTGTTATGTGGTAGTAGAACTAAAAGTAACGGAACTTAAAAAAGAACATATTGGGCAAATTGAGGTATATATGAATTATATTGATAAAACTTTAAGAAAAGTAACTCAAGATAAAACTATAGGTATTATTATATGTAAGAAAGATAATAAGTTTATAATGGAATATTGTAGTGATTCTAGGATACTTGCTAGAGAATATCAAGAATTATAAGGAGGAATATATGAACTATTATAGTGAAATAAAAAATGAATTAATAAATAATGAAATAACCAAAAGAGTAAAAGACTATAGTAAAAACAAAAGTGATCTTACTACTTATTATAATGTCGGCAAATTACTAAGTGAAGCCGGCAAACATTATGGCGAAGGTATTATAAAAGAATATTCTAAAAGATTGACTGTTGAGCTTGGAAAGGGATATAGTAAAAGAAATCTATGGCTAATGTTACGGTTTTATATTTTGAAAGAAAAAATGCAGACAATGTCTGCACTATTATCTTGGAGTCATTATGTTGAGCTATTATCATTAGATAATGTTGATGAAATCAACTATTACATAATGATTGCAGAACAACAAAATCTATCCGTTAGACAGCTTCGCGAACGAATCAAAAATAAAGAATATGAAAGGTTAGATGATACTACTAAAGAGAAATTAATAAATAATACTACTCCAGTAGTAATCACAGATTTCATTAAAAATCCTATAGTTATAAAAAACAATTCCAATAAAGAAATAATTTCTGAAAAAGTATTACAAAAAGTTATTCTCGAAGATATACCAAGTTTTTTAGATGAATTAGGTTCTGGTTTTACTTTTATAAAGAATGAATACAGGATAAAAATAGGTGATAGCTATAATTACATTGATTTGCTATTATACAACTATGAATTTAATTGTTTTGTTGTTGTAGAACTTAAAGTTACTGAACTTAAAAAAGAGCATATTGGTCAAATAGAAGTATATATGAATTATATAGATAAACATTTAAGAAAACCTACTCAAGATAAAACAATAGGAATTATTATATGTAAGAAAGATAATAAGTTTATTATGGAATATTGTAGTGATGAGAGAATTCTTGCTAGAGAATATCAAGAAATATAAGGCGGAATATATGAATTATTACAATGAAATAAAAAATGAATTAATAAATAATGAGATAACTAAAAAAGTAAAAGATTATATTAAGAATAGAAGTGATCTGACTACTTATTATAATGTTGGCAAATTACTTAGTGAAGCCGGTAAACAATATGGTGAAGGCATTATAAATGAATATTCTAAAAGATTAACTCAAGATTTAGGTATTAAATATGATGCTTCATCATTAAATAAAATGAAAAAATTTTATTTGTTAAAAGTAAAATTGGCGACACTGTCGCCAAAATTATCATATAGCCATTATGTTGAGTTATTATCATTAGATAACCTTGATGAAATCAACTATTACATAATGATTACAGAACAACAAAATTTATCAGTTAGACAATTAAGAGAACGAATTAGAAATAAAGAGTATGAAAGATTAGACGATAAAACTAAAGAAAAGTTAATTACTAAAAAAGAAACAGATGTAGTTGATTTCATTAAAAATCCAATCGCTATAAAAAATACTACCAATAAAGAAATAATATCTGAAAAAGTATTACAAAAAGTTATTCTCGAAGATTTAGATAATTTTTTAAAAGAATTAGGTAACTCATTTTGTTATATTGCTAATGAATATAAAATAAAAATAGGTAATAGCTACAATTACATTGATTTGCTTTTATATAATATTGAATTCAATTGTTATACAGTGGTAGAACTTAAAGTTACTGAACTTAAAAAAGAACATATTGGTCAAATAGAGATATATATGAATTACATAGATAAAACTTTAAGAAAAGTAACTCAAGATAAAACAATAGGGATTATTATATGTAAGAAAGATAATAAATTTATTATGGAATATTGTAGTGATTCTAGAATACTTGCTAGAGAATATCAAGAAGTATAAGGAGGAATATCATGAATTATTATAACGAAATTAAAATTGAATTAATAAACAATGAAATAACCAAGAAAGTAAAAGATTATAGTAAAAATAGAAGTGATTTAACAACTTATTATAATGTTGGCAAGTTACTTAGTGAGGCCGGTAAGCATTATGGTGAAGGTATTATTAAAGAATATTCTAAAAGATTGACTAATGAATTAGGTAAAGTACAAGTACTAATTTAAAATTAATGAGACAATTTTTCCATTTTTCAAAAAGTCACACAGTGTGTGACCAATTGACCTGGAGTCATTATAGAACGCTTTTAACCATAAAAGATAATAATGAAATAAATTATTATATAAAATTAATCATCAACGAGAGTTTGTCCGTTAGACAATTAATACAAAGGATCAAAAACAGAGAATATGAAAGATTAGATGATAAAACTAAAGAAAAACTAATTTTTTCAAAGGACACATCAGTTGTTGATTTCATTAAAAATCCTATTATTATCAAAAATAATACCAATAAAGAGAGAATTTCTGAAAAAGTATTACAAAAAGTTATTCTTGAGGATATTCCTAGTTTTTTAAAAGAACTAGGTGATGGATTTACATTCATTGAAAATGAATACAAAATTAAAATTGGTAATAAATATAATTATATTGATTTATTATTGTATAATTATATATTTAATTGTTTTGTAGTAGTTGAATTAAAAGTAACTGAACTAAAAAAAGAACATATTGGACAAATTGAAGTATATATGAATTATATAGACAAAAATTTAAGAAAACCTACTCAAGATAAAACAATAGGCATTATCATATGTAAGAAAGATAATAAATTTATAATGGAATATTGTAGTGATTCTAGGATACTTGCTAGAGAATATTATGTACTATAAAATAGAATGTGAAGGTTAACTTCACATTCTATTTTTCAAGTTCAATTAATATACTCTCTAAACTATCTATATTAGTTGATGCTCCTCCAACTAAAAAACCATCAACATTTTTAATTTTATTAAGTTCACCAATATTATTACTATTAACACTACCACCATATAATACTTTTATATCAATATCATATTTATCCTTTATTATTTCTTTAATAAAGGATACTGTATCACTTATTTCATCACTCTTAGGTATAATACCACTACCTATAGCCCAAACAGGCTCATAGGCAATCATTATCCCCTTTAATTCAACATTATTAAGTACTTCACTAATTTGTTTTTCAAGTATCATATATGTATTACCATTTTCTTTATCACTTAGACTCTCCCCAATACAATATATTACTTTAATACCACTATCTATAGCATTATTGATTTTATTTATAAAATCAATATTTAATTCATTTTTATATATTCTTCTTTCACTATGTCCAACTATTACATATTCTACCCCCATACTTTTAAGTTGTTCCCCTGATATTTCTCCAGTTATAGTTTTATCTATAAATGAAGAAATATCTTGTGCTCCTAATTTATAATTAATGCCATTAAAAAAGCTCAAGTATATACTTGATGGACATATAATAACTTCTGTATTTTTAAAACTTAATTCATTTAATCTATTACTATATTTAACTATATCATTTTTATTTAATTTATTTTTAAAATTTCCAACTAAATACTTCATTATTTCATCCATTCTAGAGCTTTTAGAGTTTTATCGGCAATATACTCAAGTGTTGCTCCCCCACCACTTGAAACAAATGCAAATGCATCACTATATCCAAATTTCTTAACGGCACTAGCAGTATCTCCTCCACCAATAATTACCTTTGCACTACTATTTTTTAATGCTTCAAATAACATAGTAGTACCTTCCGTAAATCTAACATCCTCAAACTTACCACAAGTACCATTAACAAACACTATACTAGCACTATCTATATATTTTTTATAAAGATCAATACTTTTATTACCAATATCATATATAATTCCATTATCAATAGTAAAATCTATTGGTAATATTATCTTATCTTTATAATTCTTAAGCAACTCTTTTATTTCTTTTAATATATCATCATCATTAGTAGCTAAACTATCTCCAATATTTGCTCCTTTAGCTTTTAAAAATGAATTAGCAATACCACCACCAAGAAGTAAATAATCACATCTATTAATTAATGACTTTATAATAGGTAATTTATCATCAACTTTAGCACCACCCATAAATACTACAAATGGTCTTGGAGTATCTTTAATTAGAATTTCTAAATTATTAAGTTCTTCTTCAACTAAAAAACCTATAGCATGATCTAAATATTTACAAATACCAGCAGTTGATGCATGAGCTCTATGCATTGATCCAAATGCATCGTTAATGTATATTTCTCCTAAACTTGCCCAAAACTTAGCAAGTTCCAAATTATTAGAACTTTCAAGTTTTTCTGGATAATCCATAAATCTAGTATTTTCTAAAAGTATTACATCACCTAATTTAGCATTATCAACTATTTTCTTTACTTTTTCACCATAACAACTACTCACAAACTTAACTTCATGACCAAGTAAATTAGCCAGTTCCCTTCCCACATACTTTAAAGTAAATTTATTCTTATCTTCTTCACTTTTAATTCTTCCAAAATGACTTATTATAACAATCTTACAATTGTTATTAAATAAATACTTTAAAGTATCCAAGCTCTTAACTATCTTACTATTATCTGTAATTTTAGTTCCTTCCATAGGAACATTAAAATCACATCTAATAACTACACTTTTATTATTTACTGATATATCTTTTAATGTATTCATAGCATCCTTTCTTATTTTTATATTTTCGTTGATAACTCGCGACCTCCGGGCGGACACGCCGCCGGCGGAGGATTAAAGGTTATCACACTGCCAAAGTAAATGGATCACTTTCAGTTCCTGTTCCACCATTATATTCTACATTAGAGTTTAGATAGAAGACAGGGCGGACCAAATAGCCGAGGGACGCAATATTGACGTACAAGTCGCCGTAGTTGTCCACAGGGAACACACCGTCACTGTCCGACGAATACGGAGTAATTGTCCATTCAAATAATCCCATATACATCCAATTATTTGATGTTATTGTAGAATTTCTATATGAACTTAAATCTGTTGCCCACGCATCAGGATATGCTGCATATCCATAATCGCTTGGATACATTAATCCTATTTCATCAGTATATGTTGTTGGATTACTTCCATATCCTGCATTATTCCTTTCACCATCATAAAATGCTTTTACTGTATTGCTATATGATGTCATTCCTCCAAGATGCCATGTTGTTGTTGCTATTAAATTTTGCCAAGTTGCACTTAAATAATTCCAATAATTTGTATTTAAATTTATTGTATTAAATTCACTTGTTGTCCAGTTATTTGATCCATATTCACTTACACTTGTATCATAATTCCATCTATATGCGGCTATAGTACTAGTATCCACATTTCCTTTATAAGAGTCTGTTGGCATTCCTAATTCAGCTACTGTTCCCTCATAATCTCTACCATCTGTTCCGAGCATTGCACTTGTTGTATAATCACTCTTTATTAATTTTACTTGATATTCTCCGTTATCGCTTAATACTCCAATAATACGATATAGATTTTCTGCAGGACACGGTGTTGTTGTTGAACCAAAACATACATAATTATTTGGATCTGCTCCAACATATCTATAACTGTTGTCTCCGGCTCCATTCTCTAAATCTGCATCATGATAATATAATCCATTTTCGCCATCTGTTCCTGTGTACTGACTTATAACATATTGTGCTAAAGTAGGCTTTAATTCATTTTGTTGTATTATTATTTCCGCATCCATCTTTTTGCCGGCATTTTCTCCTTGATCAGTATCAAGATTTATAAATGTAACATCAAAATTCCATTCTTGTACTGTTGGAGTAGTACTTGAATTAGAAGTTATTGGATAATTACTAGCAACTGCAAATGTTCCATTTGCTTCAGTTATATCAAAACCACCTAAAGTAGAGTTATAAGTAAGTCCTTCAATACTTGTAACTGGTTGACCCGTTGGAGCAGTTACTTTAAGTAATATTTCTGTTTGAGAATCTTGTGTTGTATAAACATATTCATTTGTATTTATTTTAAAATAAACATAATAAGTATAATTTGCTGTATCATTTGTAGAATTTGCTGTTAAACTAGCTGATGCTACTGCACTATCACTTTGGTTTCCATCATCAGGTCCAAAATTAAACTGCGTAATAGTAATATTAATATCATTAGATACATCAAACACTAAATTATCTGGTGTATCTGTATCAACTCCAACATTTCCACTTGCAGGATTACCAATTTGATGTTGAAAATAAGCATAAGTAACTCCCGCTACTAAAAGAATTAATATAAGAACACCTATACATATTAATAATATTTTTCTTCTATCAAAAGTTTTTTCTTCCATAATCATCTATCCTTACTATATTAATAATATCATGTCTAAAATGCATTTTCAAGTTATTTATTACTTATTTTATTAAATTTAACATTGTTAATTCTAAACAAATGTGATAAAATACATCCTTATATGGGGGATAAATGAAAATTAAAATATTAATAATAATAGATAACGATGAAGAAAAAGATTTTATTATGGATATAAATAAAAATGGTGATGAATATATATATACCATTGCTTTTCCCTGTGAAGAAAAATATTATCAATTTCTAAAAAGTAAAAATATAAGCAAAAATAATATAGATGAATATAACGAAGATGGATATAATTACTTAATTAATAATATAGCAACATTTAATAACAAATTAAATGAAACAAATCCAATATATATATTATTAGATATTATTGATTTAAAATATATAAACAATAAAAATACTATTATATTAGATATAAGTAATTTATCTTATCAAGATAAATTACTTATAATTAACAAAATTAATAGAGAAAATGTTTATTTTATGGACAAATACACTTCTAATGAAATTCTTTCATTACAAGATATAAAATATATATACCAAAAAATAGAAAATTTAGCTAATATATTTAAACAACATTCTCCATTAGAACAATTATATGGTATTTACAACTTATTAAAATCTAGACCATATTTAAAAGAAAATCCCCAAGAAGATGCTAAAATTAGTAGAAGTTTAAAATATATATTAAATAATGAACCTATAGTTTGCCTTGGTTTTTGCAATTTATTTATGGCTATATGTGATGCTCTTAATATAAATACTACTTTTATAAGATATGAAAATAATACATATGGTCATGTAAGTATAATGTGTTTTATTAATGATCCTAAATATGAAATAAAAGGTATTTTTAGTATTGATCCAACATGGGATAATTTAAATTTTAATACTATTAAACATTTTTTATTACCAATAAAAATAGAAGAAATAGAAAAATATACTAAAGGATATAGATTAAGAAGTAATCAAAATATTTTTTATCAATTAATAGAAAAATATAATAATTATTTAAATATAAGTAATAATGAACAAATAATTAAAGAAAGAGAAGAACTAATAGAATATATTAATATAATATATTCCTTATTAAATATAAATAAAAAAGTGGATTATTTATGTGATTTATTTGCAGAAATAAATCACATAATAGCTTTAACTAATGTAAATATTAGTCCAATTATTTTACAAAATATTATAATGAATATAGAAAATTTAGATAATGATACTTGCTTAAATTTACTTGAAACAAGTTATCATTATATATCTTTAAATAATACCGACAAATTAATAGTAAGGGGGTTTTTAAATGGAAGTAGCAGTAATAGTAGATAAGAATATAACAAATATTTCTATTAATATTAATTATTATAAAGGAAAATATATAATTGAATTATTATTTTCAAGTAAGGAAGATTATTTAAAATTTTTAAATGAAGGAGTTATAAAAAAAGAATATTTCATGGATATTGCAGATAATGGTCTAGAATATTTAAAAAATAATCTTAAAACATTTAAAGAATTATTAGATAGTACTAAAATAACATATGTAATAAGACATATTTCTGATTTAGTAGATATTACAGGAAAAGACGAGTTTATACTTGATATTAGCAATTTATCATGGAATGATAAATTACTGATAATTAATAAATTAGCTAGCAGCAATACTTGTTTTTTAGATGATTATTCTTTAGATGAAGTATTATCTTTAGATGAAATTAAATGTATATATGAAATTATTAATAATATTGCTGCTAGCCTAATAAATAAATCACCATTAGAACAAATATATAGTGTTTATAATTTATTAAAACAAAGACCATATATCAAAGGATGCGAAGACAATGTATATGAAAGTAGAAGTTTAAATCAAATACTATATAATCCAGAGATAGTATGTTTGGGCTATGTTAATTTTTCAAAAGCTATAACTGATGCTCTAGGTTTAAAATCAACCAAAGTTTCTTGGAAAGATTTTGATGGAGGACACTCTACATCTATGTATTTTATCAATGATCCTAAATATAATGTTTCAGGTATATATGCCCTAGATATAACAGCGGATGCCGAAAAATATAATAGTATTAAGCATTTTCTATATCCAATGGATATAGCAATAAAAGAAATGGAACATTTTGGATTTAGCTATAACCATACTGATAATATTTATTTTTCTCTTTTAGGTAGTTTCCAAAGATTACAAACATTTAGAAAATACTTTAGTGAATCCAATGAAATAATTATCAGAGAAAAAGAATTATTAGTTAAAAGAATAAATATAATATATGATTTATTAGGTTTAAATAAAAAAATAGATATAAATAGTGATATTGATAAAGAAGTAGAAAACATTAGAAAATATGCTAGAACAATAATATCTCCATTTACTTTAAAAAATATTATTAATAGTGAAAATGAATTAGATAATGAAACTTGTTTAGAATTAATCAAAACAAGTTTCCATTATCAAGCATTACCAAGTGAAGATAAATTATTAACAGATGTATTATTAAGTACTAAAGGAAGATAAAGTATTTTAGATTGCGTAAACATGTTGACGCAATCTAATAATATAACATTAATCAAAATTATTTATTTTTTAAAAAAACGCTTTTTCTCTGGTTTTATGGGATGTTTTGTTGTTTTAATAACTAATGGCTATTTAGGATGAATTGCGTCAACACGTTGACGCAATTCACAACTGATTAAATATATTATTATATATAGATTTCACCGACGCGTCGGTGAAATTCATTATATATCACATTTTATCTAACTTATATAATTTTTATTTTTGGACATATATTTGGGAAATTTTAAAAACCATGATACAAAATATATATTACTTAAAACACGAACAGATTTCACCGACGCGTCGGTGAAATTCAAAGTAATTTATACTTTTTGATTTTATCCAAACAAGACATGATATATTTGGACAACATGTTGCCCAACCTTAAAAATGAGGGAACTACAAAAAAAGTTTGCATTTTTTAACATCTTCGACATTATTCGACATTTTTTTTAATTTTAATGTGTTATAGTAATACATCGAAAGGGGGTTTTGGTTATGAATACCAAACCTGTTAACGAAGAAAAAGTTGTTAATAACATTTATAATGATATTAGTGCATTGATTGATGATGCCAGAAGAAAGGTGTATTATACTGCTAATTCAGAAATGCTTTATATATATTGGAAAATCGGAGAAATAATAGTTAGAATCCAAGATGGTAATGAAAGAGCTAGTTATGGCGATAATATTATTAATATTTTATCACAAATGTTAGCGGCAAAATATGGAAATGGATTTTCAGTAGAAAATCTAAGAAGAATGCGAAAGTTTTATTCTACTTTTCCGGATTATAAATTAATAAATCTCCATTTAAACTGGTCTCATTATTTAATATTGCTTCGAATTAACAATGAGAAAAAAAGAAATTTTTATTTTAATGAATGTATTAATTCAAATTGGAGTGTAAGAGAATTACAAAGACAAATTAATTCTTTATTATATGAAAGACTTATATCTAATGCTAATACAGATAAAATACTACAATTAGCTGAAAAAGGTCACGAAATAAAAGAAACTAAAGATATAATAAAAGATCCTTTAGTTTTAGAATTCCTTGATTTAAAAGATAATGATAAATATCATGAATATGATTTAGAAAAAAATATATTAGAACACTTAAAAGAATTTTTATTGGAACTAGGAAAAGGTTTTACTTTTGTTGGTTCACAAGTTAAAATAACCATAGGAAATGACCAATTCTATCCTGATTTAGTATTTTATAACCGAATATTACAATGCTTTGTAATATTTGACCTAAAAATAGGAAAAGTAACACATCAAGATATTGGCCAAATGCAAATGTATGTTAATTATTATGATAGAGAGGTTAAAAATGAAAATGAAAATAAAACTGTTGGTATACTATTATGCACTAATAAAAATGAAACTGTTGTAAAATATACTTTACCAGAAGATAATGCAACCATATTTGCAGCAGAATATATGTTACATCTTCCTACAGAAAAAGAACTAATTAAAACTATAGAAGATGAAAAAGTATATTTAGAGACAATAAACAAAAAATAAGTTTAATTTATGATTTTGGTTATTAATGGATAAATTCGGTCAACATGTTGACCAAATTTAAATTTAACTAATTTTCAGTAAGAATGTTATTTGTTTTAACATCAAAATTTTGGCATATATTAGGGAAATTAATATTATTATACTATTTTAGATTATAGTTTTAAAAGCGAACAAATTCGGTCAACGCGTTGACCAAATTCAAAAATATAAAAGTAAAAACTGTTTACTTTCATGTTCACCTTGATGTTCACTTTCATGTTCACTTGACCACCGACTTGCACACTAACTTGACAACTAAAAAGAACAAATTTGACCAACATATAAAGTAAAATTTAAAAAGTGTCGACTCAAAGTCTTAAAAAGTGTCGACTGAACATTATGATTATTGAAAAAGAATTCCACTAATGTACTAGTGAAATTCTTTTTTATTCAAACATTTTTTTAGCAGTTCTAAGCATCTGAGCGGTATAACCGTATTCATTATCATACCAAGCAACAATTTTTACAAGTTGCGTTCCATCTGCTTCAACTATACTAGTTGAAAGACCATCAACTAAAGCACCATATTTTTTACCAATAATATCACTTGATACAATAGGGTCTTCCGTATATTTTAATGTTTCATCTTGATTATTTTTAAATAAATTGTTTATTTCTTCAACTGTAGTATTTTTCTTTAACTCAAGTGTTACATCAATAACTGAACCATCACTAACTGGTACTCTAAATGCTAATCCATCCATTTTATTAAGTAAATCTGGTATAACTAATCCTATTGCTTTTGCAGCTCCAGTAGATGCAGGAACAATATTTTGAGCACAAGCTCTACCTCGTCTTGCTTTAATACCTTTTTTATGAGCTATATCAAGTGTTGCTTGGTCATTTGTATAAGCATGAACAGTAGTCATAAATCCTTTTTTAATACCAATATTATCATTGATAACTTTTAGTACTGGAGCAAGGCAATTAGTTGTACAACTTGCAGCTGATACAATAGTATCATCACTTGTTAAATCACTGTGATTTACATTATAAACAATAGTTTTCATTAATCCCTTGCCAGGGGCAGAAATAAGTACTTTTTTTGCTCCGGCATCTAAATGTTTTTTAGCATCTTCGTACTTGGTAAATTTGCCAGTACATTCGAGTACTAAATCAACACCTAATTCACCCCAAGGTAAATTTGCTGGATCAGTTTCTGAAAACACTTTTATTCTTTTTGAACCTGCAACAACAATTTCATCACCTTCATATGTTATTTCATCTTCATGAAAACTCCTATGAACTGTGTCATATTTAACTAAATATGCCAAATCTTCAGCACTAGTTAAATCATTAATAGCTACAATATCAAAATCAGTTTGTGTAACTATTTGGCGAAACGCTAGTCTCCCTATTCTACCAAAACCATTAATTGCTACTTTAATCATCATTTCCTCCTATAAATTCGCGCAATATTGAATCATCTGTGACATATTCCCCAGGTATTGGGAAAAATATCTTTAAAAAATCTATTAATCTCCTTGCTTCCTCATAATAAATGGAATCAACACCAACTGAGAGTAATAATGGTTCAACATAAACCTTTAGCACTCCAACTTCATATGCTAAAGCTGTATTGATAATTACATTTGCTTGATGAATATATGGAAAAATATATTTTTCCTCTCCTCTTCTTACTCTTTGCCAATTATCAATAGTATTAAATACATCATAACCTCTAGTACGGTTGTCCCTAACAATTCTTCTAAGTAACCTTAGATCAATTGTTGAAACATAGTTATGTTCATCTATATTTAAAGGAATAAAAGGACTTAAATAAATTCGATACTTACATTTTTTATCTACATTCTTTGTAAGCTCATCATTTAAAGCATGTAACCCTTCGATTAAAAATATACTATTTTCTTTTAATTTTACTTTATTTTTTGAATATTCTCTTTTACCACTTAAGAAATTATATATTGGTAAAT
The DNA here is from genome assembly GCA_944332705.1 of uncultured Bacilli bacterium. Classification (GTDB taxonomy): domain Bacteria; phylum Bacillota_I; class Bacilli_A; order RF39; family UBA660; genus Onthocola_B. The sequence goes on along the minus strand of CALVKM010000006.1, from coordinate 41,028 downwards.
TTATTTCTTCACCATTAAGTAATCTATTTAAATCTTGATTAAATAATTCTATATCAATAGCATCTATTCGTTCAAAATCATATTTACCATCTTCATCCTTCGGAGTATCTTCCCTATTTACAAAATAATCATCTAAACTTATTTTAACGGTATCATACCCTAAAGCCTCTAGGTAATAAGCCATTCTTTTAGTAGTTGTAGTCTTTCCACTAGAAGATGGTCCTGCAATTAAAATAAATTTAATATCTTTATCTCGAACAATTTCATCTATTACTTTAGCAATATCTAAACTAAACATTAACTCATTAGATCTAATAAAATCTTTAATTTTACCACTACCTATAGTTTTGTTTAAATCACTTATATAGGGCATTTCTAAATTATCTAACCATTTCTTCCCTTTAAAGAATGATTCAATTATATTATCATAATGCACATATTCTGGTACTTCACCATTACTTTTAGTTGTTGGAAACATAAATATAATTCTATTATTACCTAAATAGATAAGTTCATATTTATTTATACTTCCCGTATTATATGGCATAATTGAATAAAAATAATTTAATTTATTATGCAACTTATATAAAGTAACTAATTTATCACTAATACTTTGAACATTCATCGCTTTTTCTAATTCATTACATCTTTTATAATATTTAATTGCATCTTTAGGATGAACATTTAATCTCTCAATAGTCTCATTATTACCAACTATTACAGCCATTTTTTCTTTAATCTTTGATAAATCATCCTGTGTTAATATTTTATCGCCCTTAACAACTCCGAGCATTCCTCTAGGAACACTATGTTCATAACTTACTTCCATTCCTGGAAAAGTTTCAATTAAAGCAATTTCAAATAAATATTTCAATCCCGCTTTATATATTTTATTACCAATTATATCATTAGTATTAATAAATTCAATCTTTTCTTCTTCTATTACTTTAGTATCTAACGAATATACTTCATTGCCAACTTTATATCCCATTATATTTTCCATATTATAGTCTTTACTCACATCATAAAAAAGTGTTCCTTTTTCATAGTAATGTTCACTATTATCTTGAAAAGTAATTTTTACTTTTTCCATTTCAATCCCTCTATTCTATAAAATTATATCATAAATTAAATTTTTTTTGAATAAAATATCAACTTTTTTACTATTATTATTTTAGGTGATTATTTTGAATATTATTCCAACAGTAATAGAAAAAAGTAGTAATAAAGAATATGCTTATGATTTATATTCTAGACTTCTAAAAGATAGAATTATCTTTTTAACTGGTGAAATTAATGATTCAGTTGCTTCTATTGTAATTAGTGAACTTTTATATTTAGATAATTTATCTAATGAAGATATTTATTTATATATCAATAGTCCTGGTGGATCTATTACGTCTGGCATGAGTATATATGATACTATGAATTTCATTAAAAGCAATGTAATAACTATTGGTATTGGCATGACGGCATCTATGGCAGCATTCCTTTTATCTAGTGGCAATGTTAGATATGCCTTACCTAATACTGAAGTAATGATTCATCAACCACTCGGAGGTGCCCAAGGTCAAGCAACAGACATCAAAATTGCAGCTGAGAGAATCATCAAATTAAAAGAAAAACTAAACCAAATTCTAGCTAAAAATACAAATCAACCATTAGAAAAAATCTATAATGATACTGAACGCGACAATTTCCTATCAGCAAACGAAGCTCTAGAATATGGTTTAATTGATAAAATAATAGAAAAGAATGAATTTTAATCCATTCTTAATATTGTATCTCCATCTTCGCTATACATAAATTTTTCTTTAGCATAACGCATTACATATTCACTATCTTGTAATTTTGTAACATCACTTTCTAACTTTTCTTCTTCACTAAGTAAATTTTCATATTCAGCACTTAAAGCCTTAATTTGACTATTATTATCCATTATTTCTTGCCAATCTTTAAATACTGATGAAACTAAAGTTACCAATAACCCTATTATACAAAACGAAATAAACACTAATCTTTTCTTTTCTTTCTTAGTTTTTTTCATTTTTTCTCCTTTTTCTACTCTTCATTATATCAAAAAAAGTAAAATAACAATTATTATTTTACTTTTTTCTTAACTTTTTGACATATTTTTTACACATGTTTTTTATTTTTCCATAAAAAACATGTGTTACTATAAAACCAATTATTACAGTAAATATAAAATATATATGAAAATAGCCATGATTAATACGATATATTATATAAATATATAATATTACAATATCAATAATAAATATTAAAGTAATAATAAATCTAAATACTATTTTTCTATTTTCTATTATATATTTATTAAATCTTGTAAGTAAATAAAAGATAATACCATAGATAAAAGATACTAAAAATGATATTAATTGAACAGTACTATTCATTTAAATAATTTACTTATAACACTTTCTTCTTTATTTTTAACTTTACCATCAATATAAGCGAGTGTATTAATTTTACCCTTTATTTTCACATTACCATCATTAGTATCAAGCTTAAGTAACTCTAAACCCTCTCCAAGTATTCTTAAATTACCCATAGTTGTTTCCATTAAAAACTCTTCATCATCAAAACTAACTATCTTATTTACACCAGTTAAAGTTATACTTGCTCTATCAACAATTTTTACTTCACCATTACCAAAATTTATTCCATCCATTATTTTCACCACTAAATTATATGCTCAAACAAAAAGTTTTTTCACCTTTTTGTGAAAAAACTACTTTGTTGAAATTCGTGTACGCGTGTAAGGCAAATCATAAAATTCAACCATTGGATCATCTACTTCAAAAGTATTTTCAATTTGTTCTTTAAATTCTTCACTTGATACTTCCATTTCTCTAAATGGAGCAACCACTATATCAAGTGTTTCTTCTACAGACTCATTTTCTGGATAATCAATAACAGTGTCTGACTTTCCTAAAAAGCCATAACTACCAGTTTGAGGAAAATATACTATTCCTATAGCATTAGCAGCATAGTAATTTCTTTCAAAACTTGCAATATTTCTAACCCCTAATTTTTCTTGAATAGATGTATTATTAATTACATCATTTATATTTAAACTTAAACCAACATAATACTCAAAACTTTTCACTGCATATCCATCAATAGTTGCCACTTTAGCTCCGATTAACTTCGCTTCATTAGATTTGTCCATTTCATACACATAATCAATTTTACTTACCACGATATCATCTCCATTTCTTTGGTTGTGAAAACAATTTTACCACATATATTTATTATATGTCAAGGCATAATAAAAAGAACCGTTCGACAAAAATCGACAAACGATTCATTTATATATTACAATTTCTATATTTTTACTCTTATCACTTGCTTCATTAAAACTATAATTTTCATATAATTTATACTTTAAATTATATTTATTTAATATATCTTTAATCTTATCTATTTCATAAATTTTAAATTCATGCATATCATGATATATTTTATTATCTATAATATAATCTATATCTGTATGTTCAATAAAATGTTCTTTATCAAATTGCCACTTCATTATTCTTTTAAAATCATTATAATTTGTTTCCTTTTCCCCATTATTTCTTCCATTATGTAAATCAATTATTAAAATACCATTATCTTTTAAATGATTATAACTGTTTATTATTCCTCTTTCTAATTCCTCATAACTATTTAAATGATTAAAAACTGCAAACATAGAGATAATTACATCATATTTTTTATTTATTTTATAATCCAATAAATTACCTTGATAAACTTTACCATTTACTCTTGAATCTGCAATATCTAACATATCTTTACTTAAATCAATACCATCAACCTCATAACCAATAGATTCTAATAAGTGCATATGTATCCCTGTACCACAACCAACATCTAAAATAGTTTTTCGATCATTTATTAAACTAACAATAAAGTTAATTTCTTTGTTATAATCTTTATCTTTATAAAATAAATCATAATATTTAGCCATCTTGCCATATTCCATTATAAAACCCTCTTTAAATAACTAAATTCATTTTTTCATCTTTAAAAATTCTTTCATCCATTAATTTTAAATCATCACTAACATTTGGTTTAAAATCCATTTGTTCTAATATATCACTAACTACATTTACACCTGGTGCTATTTCAATTAAAGTAATACCTTCATCATCTAATTTAAATACAGCTCTTTCAGTTACATATAAAATTTCTTGACCATTAATTCTGGCTTGTTTAGCACTAAATGTTATTTGTTCAACACTATCAACAAATTTCTTTTTAGCACCCTCATGCTTTATCACTAACTTACCATCAATAATTTCTTCATCCAACCCTTTAGTGGTAAATGTTCCAATAAATACTACCTTTTTAGTACATTGCGTAATATTAATAAATCCACCAGGACCTGTAACTCGAGACCCAAATTTAGAAACATTGACATTACCAAATTTATCTACTTCCGCAAGACCTAAAACCGCCATATCAAGAGAACCACCATTATAAGCATCAAATTGTTCAGCAGTTGATACAACTGAATCCGGATTTATTGAACCACCAAAAGCTACACCTCCGATTGGAACTCCTCCAGTTGGACCAGTTTCAACAGACAAATATAAATCATCAGAAAAGCCTTCTTCAATAGCAACATTAGCAACACTATCAGGCATACCAACACCTAAGTTGATAACATATCCTTTTTTAAGTTCCATTGCTGCTCTTCTACCACAAACTTTACGATTATCAAGCTCTCTTATTTTAACATCTTCTAAAGGCACTCTTTTATCACCAACAATTTCAGGACGATATCCAGGTAGATTGTAGTCTCCTAAAGAATAATCAGGTTCAGCCACTACTACATAATCAACATATGATGAATGAATCATAGCATCTCTTGCTCGAAGACTTCCTTTTGGTACAATTTTTTCCACTTGAGCAATTACTATACCCCCACAGTTATGAGCTGCAATAGCCATATTATATTGTTCCCCAATTAAAGCTTCATGTTCAAGTGAAACATTTCCCGATTCATCAGCATATGTTGCTTTAATTATTGCAACATCTATTTTAAAAGTTTTATAAAATAATTGTTCTTTACCATCGATATTAATTACTGATACCATGTCAGGTAATTTTTTAGCAGATTCATTAGCCCTGCAACCATTATATCTTGGATCAGCATAAGTATTTAAACCAATATGAGTAACTATACCCAATTCTTTACCAGCAATTGCTCGGTATAAATGGTTAATTACCCCAAGAGGCATAGCAAATGCTGGAAACTGTTCATTACCAATCGCATTGCCAAATACTTTACCCATACCAAGATGAGCACAAATAGCCCTTCCTACTAGCCCCGGTTTAGCAAGCATATTCATACCTACTTCATCTTCGGTTAAATTTCCCGGACTTATTCCACAAGTAACTCCAATATCTTTAGGATGTCCAGTATTAATAAATGAATCCCTAATTGCTCTGATAATGCTTTCAGCTGAACCACTTCCACCACTACCAGATATCGCAACCATATCACCATCTTTAATTAATTTTCCAACTTCACTTGCATCTATTACTTTCATATATTCTCCTTTTACTTTATTATACCAAAAATGACCCAAAATAAAAACCTACAATTGTAGGCTTTTATTTTGCTTCTTTCTTCTTTAATATTGTTGCATCCATAATAGCTTTTATTACACCAGATAAGACTATTGTAATAATTACAGTTGGTATAAATATTAGCCAGAATGAATAAGTTGTTTCGGCAGTATTTTGGCCTAAAAGTCGCAATACCATTATTGCTACTGGATAATGTAACATATAGATGTATAATGATATACTACCTAAATATTCAAATAAAGAATGCGTAACTTTATTATTTAGTGCTTTAGTTAAACTATCTACATTAAGTAGTGATAAACCAATTACTATGATACATAATAAAGAAACTGTCCATCTTTCTAAATTAAACCAAGTAGCAGGATAAACTGTGTACCATAACAACAATACAGATGCTACAATATTTAAAATTGTAAGAGCAGTTTTACCACCAGTAGAGAATTTATGTTCTTTAACCTTTTGGATTAAATAGTATAACAAAACTCCACCAAGCATACCTAACATAACAAATAAAAGGCCATTGTTAAAACCTATTACTGCAGTTGCATCGGTTGCTGAACCACCCATACCATTTGTTGAAGTAGTTTGAAGTCCAAATGTTGACCAAGCAGTTTGAGCTGCTCTAGTATCTGTAAAACTCCACCAACCACTTAAGAAAATAAATAGGAATGGTGCAACAAAGCCAGATGTAACATCTTCATTTTTACAAAGTGCCCAATATAAGAAATAACCAACTATGATTATTGCAGATATGAACCATAATGTACCATTTAAATTGAAGAATTCATTACCTAGACTTCTAAGACCAACTGAATGGAAACCTAAAAATTCCCAAGCACTATTAATAATCATACTGCAAATTTGCTCAAAATTATAATCAGGATAGAAGAATTTAGTTGAAATTAAAACACCTAAAATGTATCCTAATATCAAAACTGGCATTAAACTTTTAATTCTAGTCCAAGTATATTCCCAAGCACGAGATCCCGCACTACGAGTAGCATAGTCTTTATCTTTCATTCTTCTTTTGAAGTGTGAAACCATAAAGTAACCAGCAGTCAAAGTAAATACTAGCAATACTTCACTAGAACCAAAGAACCAATTAGTTGTTTCCATATAATAACCTAAAGAGCCATCACAACTTCTTGCTATTATCCAACCAGTATGAAATCCTATAATTGCAACAGCGATTAAAAATCTCCACAATTCAATTGCAACATTTCTTGTTTTTTCTTGTTTTACTTCCTTTTTTTTGGTTGCCAAAACTAACACTCCTTTCTACATAAGTATTACCCTATGATAAATAAATTATACCCAAACAAAAGAAAAAAATCAATTACTCTTCATTGATTTTTTTTGCTTCTTCAATTTTTCGATTGTATTCATCCATAATAGCAGTTTCTAACATTTCCCGCATTTCCTTATTTGTTGGAAATACAACATTTTCTTCTTTACCTTCTTTATTTAATTTACCTGGCATTGCTACAAATAATCTTGAATTACCTTCAATTATTTTAGCACCTCTAATAGCTAGGCAATCATCTAAAGTAAAGTCAACAAATGCTTTTAATCTAGAACCTTCTTTTTCTCTTGGATAAACTTCTAATCTAGTAATTTCCATAACTTCTCTCCTTACAATGTTTTCTAACATCATTTTATATTATTTTTGCTTTTTTTGCAACTATTTTTTGGTATTTTTATAAATATTTTATTTTTACCTCACCCGTTATTACATCCCGATAAGTAAAACTTTTCTCTTCACCATCAATTAAAACTGTAAAAATATTGGGATAAACTTTATAAATTACCCCTTCATATCTATTTACTCTATTTCTAAGTCCAAATACACAAATACTCACTTTTCTATTTATCTTACTTTTTATTTCTTCTTTAACTATATTAATATTCATCTTGGATACCCCACATACATAAGCCCATTACAAATAATTCCCCCCATACCTTCTTCTTTATATTTAGTTTTATCAAGTAATTTCTTTAAATCTATTTCTTTATTTCGCTCAGTTAAAGATATAGTACTCGCAATAATCGCGGGATCTAGAGCATGAATATTAACTCTTTTAGGACTAGATGCAAAATTCGCTCCAGCTTTAATTAATTCCTCATAATTACTTTGACAAGCACCAGCTATAACAACTAATTTTTCATGACTTTTCTCATATTTCCTACACGCTTTTACAGCCTTCACAAAATATGCGGAATTTTTATAATTATTTAAATCATTTATATCTCCTTTTTTTCTAATATAAGCATCATGTCCTGTAATAATTACTATATCTGGTTTATATTCTTTTAAGAGCATTGGTATTTGTTCATAAACATTTTTCTCATTTATTTTTTTACCTATTGCCAGTATCCCATTTCTTTTATAAAACTTTAAACACCTATTTAAATAATCTTCATCGCCATCAATATGTAATACTTTCGCTGGCAAATAAAAGTAATCACCCCTAGTTAATAATTCATCTTTAATATCTACTTCATCAAGTGTTTCATCTTCTACAACATTTTCTTCTATTTTTAAATCCGTAACTAAGGCATCGGCATATAATCTAACTTCAACCCCTTTTAAATAAACCATATCATCAACAACATTAATTACTTTAAAAACCGTATCATTACCATAACTATTCCTAGTTACATAATCACCTTTTTTAATTTGCACAATATCACCATTACATTATATGAAAAAAATTAGGATTCTTTCCTAACTTTTAAACATCCAATATATTTAATTTTTCACACATATATTTATATCCGGTCTTTGACTGACTAAAACTAAATACTTTTTTCTTACCAACATATACACTAATTATATTATCTTTTTTACCTAATTTAGTCTTTGTTTTCGTAACATCTCTTATATCATAAACTTTATGATTAAATACTTTGTGGATAACTATCTTATTATCAACAACTATTATTTTATTATAACCATTTATAAAAGCTATAATACTAGTTACAAGCATTAATACGCTCATAAATACTAAAAATACTTCTTTATTTTCACTTATGTAAAAATAGCTTATTATACTTACTCCAAGCATAATTCCCAACAATGAAAACAATAACCCAACAAAAGAAGAATCATCCCGAACATAAAAATTATCTATAGTCATATTACTATTTTCTCTATCAAATAAACTTTTAACACTTGCAAATATTAAAGCACTACAAACAACAATTAAAATGATTTCTGGTTTCATTTTTCCCCCAATAACCAATCTATAATATTTTTATGAATTATTCCATTTTGAGAATAATCTAATTTATCAATAGAAATTACATATTTTGGATAATTATCTAAAATATTATCATATGCACTAAATTCTCTTTTTTCAGTATCTTCGCTCGCTAAACTAAAAGCAACTTGATAATACTCTATTATATTACCCTTTTTAGCAATGAAATCTATTTCTCTACCATTATTATTACCAACACTTACATCATATCCACGATATAATAATTCATTATAAACCATATTTTCTAAATACGCTCCATATTGTGGTCTTTTATTAGTATTATAAATTTGTCCTAAACCTAAATCCATTAAATAATATTTATCCTTTCTAGACAATATTCTTTTTCCTCTTATATCATAAATTTCGCAATTAAGAAATATATAGGCTTCTATTGCATAATCCAAGCATTCATATACCGTTTTAGTTGAAACAGGAATATTTTCTTTTTCCAATTCTTTTATCATATTGGATGGCGAAAATGTTTGACTAGGATTTGTTACTAAATACTCCATTATTCTTTTATAAAGTGTTATATTTTTAATTTTATGTCTAGCTATTATATCTTTCATAACAATAGCATCAAAAAGATCCGACAAATAAACTCTTAATGAATCTTCTCCTTTAAACTCAAACCTCTGAGGCATTCCCCCCCAAATTAAATAATCATTAAAAGCTTCCTCAATTTCATCTTTAGTATTTAATTTTTTTAATTCAACCACTTCCGAAAATGAAAACGGTGCCACTCTAAAAGTTACATACCTCCCCGTAAGTAATGTTGCTAGTTCTCCGGATAATAATTTAGAATTAGAACCAGTTATAAAAATTGATACATTTTTTGTTGCTTTAAAAGAATTGATGGCTTTTTCCCAGTCTTTAACCAATTGTATTTCATCAAAAAACAAATAATACTTTTTATTATCAACAACTTTAGCTTCTATATACTTATTTAAATCAACAGAATCTTTAATAACATTTGAAACATTTATATCTTCAAAATTAAGATAAATTATATGCTCTTCAGCTACTTTTCCATTCTTTATTTCTTCAATTATTTGTTTTAACAAAACGGATTTTCCACATCTTCTAATTCCTGTAAATACTTTAATTAAATCAGAATCATAAAAATCTCTAACTTTTTCTAAATATTTTTCTCTTTTTAACATTTTCATCACCAATTTAATTATACATTAATACTTATATCAAGTCAAGTTTTATTTTATTTTAAAAAAATATATCTTAATTTTTACTATTATATTTTATTGTAGGAAAATATAATACATTAAATAATTCTATAAATATATCTCCATTTATTTCTTCTGCTCTAACACTTTCACTTAAATTATATTTATCTAATACTAATTTTACTTTTTCCCAATCATAATTACTTAAATTATTTTTTAATGTCTTTCTTTTTTGTCTAAAAGCTACTTTTAAAAATTCTTTATACTTTTCTATATCAATATCTGCTCTTTCTTTTTCTACAAAGGATAACACTGTACTTTCTACTTTAGGTACAGGATTAAAAGAATACTTTGAAACATTACAAACTCTTTTTATATCAAAATAGTATTGTAATAATACACTAATATAGCCATAATCTTTAGTTTTAGGATTTGCTAAAAATCTATCAGCTACCTCTTTTTGAACCATTATAACGAGTTTCTCAAAATTAATATTACTATCTATAATATGTTCAATAATTGGAGTGGTAATATAATATGGCAAATTGCCCACAATAAATAATTTATTATATTTTATATCTTTAATATCTTCTTTTATATTACTTTCTAAAAAATCTTGCCATATTATTTTAGTTCTATCATCTTCAAACCCAGATAAAATATTTTCTAAATCTTTATCTACTTCATAGGCAATTAAAAAACTTCTTTTTTCTTTTAACTTTTTAGTTAAAGCACCCATTCCTGGACCAATTTCCACAATTAAGTCATTACTATCACTAGTAATTTCTCCAATTATTTTTTCTATTATATTATTATCAACTAAAAAATTTTGTCCTAAACTCTTTTTTGCTTTCATACAAAAATCTAGGTGAGATTACTCCCACCCACTCCTTAATACATCATAAGTAATACTACTTCTACCAACATTGTTATAAGCAAATTCAATATTTGGGGCAAGGAAATCTATAGCATTTCCTCTAACTCCCCGGTCAAGTACAATTGCTAAGTTTCTACCATCACTTATTCTATTACTATAAAAACTTATAATTGATCCACATGGTAAATTTTGACTAGATGCAACAATATATACTTCACCATATTCTTCATCCATATAAGTATTTGTTCCATCAGTAATATCATAACTAGGCATACAAGCTAGTGTTCCATTACATGCCGGACAATTATATACATAACCAGTTAAATCTCCAGTATATGTATCAATAGCAGTAAATTTTAATGCTTCTTCAACTTCCACAACTTTAAGTGCCATAGTTGATAAATTAACTGTCTTATTAATATTATCATTTTCTATTTTAGTAGTAGCTACATCAGTACTACTTTTAGCAACTACTAATACTATAACTATTAATGACAATTTTATAAAATAATTTATAATTTTCATATAATACATCCACCTCAATTGGATAACTTAATTATAGCATTATATTACATATAAGTCAAAAGGAAATATGTACCAAATTAGCAACTGAAGCCACCATTACCTATGTCTTGGGCTCCACCGCCATATTCAGTATCAGCACCAGCAATTGCTGTTACATTTGCATTATTAGATATTTGGAGCAGTAGCATTTGACACACATGCCTGATAATCCATACCACCACCACCTATACCAGCAGCAAGCGTTCCACCTTGGGCATAAACAGTTCCACCATTGATACGGATTTCTCCGGTTACTGAAGCACCAATTATTCCACCAATTCCGGCTCCACCTCCCATAAAATATGAATTAGTATTAGCACCAATCGCAATCCAAGTTCTTATGTAATATATAAAGTTTGTAAAGTATTTAAAATAGAATTAAAGGATTTTTTTGATTCTGAATTATTTAAAAATATTGAAGACTAATAATTGGAGAAAAAACATGTACTTAAAAGAAGCAACAAGTAAAAGAATAATTGAATTATGCAATGAATATCATTATACACCAAATAAACTTGCTGAAATGTCTAGAATAGCACCTTCAACTTTTAATGATATGCTAAATGAAAAAAGAGATAACCCAAGTTCTATGGTTATCTATAAAATTTGTAAAACTTTAAACATTGAAATGAAAGAATTTTATAATTCTGAATTATTTAAAGATTTAGATGATTAAATTCATCCATTATATACTATAACTAAGTTAGATTCCAATATATTAATTATTTTAATTATAGATTTAATTGTGTCATTATATGTTACATTTTTAGTATATTCTAATTTACTTTGATAATTAGTAAATACCTTTTTTAAAGTATCACTTTCTTGTAACATTTCTACTATTTCTTTAAACATACTAATATTAAATTCAGTATTTCTTTTTTTAAAAGTGTTTTCTATAGCCTTAATTAAATTTTCATTATTAATTTCTTTTTCATGTTTATTTACTAACATAAATAAATCATAAAAATCTTTTGCTCGTGTAGTAGTAATATTTTTACTTATAATACTTTCAAATTTTTCAGCAATTATTGTTTCAATAGTATAGGCCATTATATTTATTTTTTTATCTTCAAAAATAGAATTATATTTATATTTTATTTCTCTTGGAGTAATAATATCTCCCGCAGTTATCTCAATAAAGAAATTAGATCTTATTTTATCAAATATACCCATAACATTTATTCTAAAACCACCATATTCATCTTCCAATCTTATGTCTTTAATTGATTCAATTTCAAACTTACCATTATCTTAATATCAATAGACAATATTTCATTAAAAATACTTCTGATAGAATCAATATTTAAAGGTAGACTTTTCAAAGATGCATCTATATCTTTAGTAGTTCTTAAATCCTCTCCAATTATAGAAGAAAGCAAAACTCCACCTTTTAAAATAATATTATTTTTATATTTACTTTTTTCAAGTCTTTCTAAAACATGTTCAAAGAAAAACATTTGATAAAAATGCTGTGCTAAATTACTATTGCCATTAGATTTCTTTTTAATAATTGCTTTTAATTTATCCGAATTCATTTACATTAATACCTCCATTAATTCAATAACTTCTTTTTCAATATTTAATCTTTTTGCATATTTTATTAATTTTAAAATATCTCTATTTTTACTCCTAGAATATTCTTTCAATGCTTTTGAATAAATTTCTTTATCCATGTTCTTTTTATCTTTAATAATATCACAAATAGTTCTCTCTATATCATAGCACTTAACTGAAAGATTATTAATAGTTTTAATATCGATCATTCCCATATCAAAAATGTCATTTTTAACATATCTTAGTGATACATTATCAATTTTTAATAAACTACCATTATAATTATATGGAACTGTTATATCATAAACTAAAGGAATTCTATCAGTCATATTATGTAAATATAAACTAGTAGCATGAGAAAAACACATACGATTATTACTTTTAGATAAAATATAAAAATTGTCAAGTGGAAATTCAGGCAATTTGTAAATTCCATATCCTACTTTTTCTAATTTTTTATCATTTACTAAATTACTTAAAAATGTACTATTAACACCCAATTTACATACCTCCTCTGCTGTAATATACCCTTTTTTTTCTTTAGCATAACTTAAAATTTTATCATAATTACACATAATTATTATTTCCTTTCTCGAGGAAAATTATAGCATTTTTCCTTGAGAAAATCAATAGTTAATTTTTCAATAGTAAAATAAAAAAAAGATAATCTTAATTTTATGGTTATCTGTAAAATTTGAAAGATTTTAAATAAAACTAGTAAAATATTCTTTTAAATTCTTTGATAGCAAATATACTAGGAATTTTCAATATATTATTTCCTTTTGCGAGGAAAATATTATTTTTTCCTCGTAAAAATCAATTTACTTTAAAAATATATTATGTAAACTCATTGAAGATTTTTGCCGTTTCTGCCACTTTTCTTCAATGAAAAACAAAAACTATTGAATATTTCTACTCAATAGTTAATTTTTTATACATTCTTTTAGCATTTTCTGTAGTTGTTTTAGATACTTCTTCTAAAGTAGTATCATAAATATCTGCAATAAATTTAGCTATATCTAAAACATATTTAGGACTATTTTGTTTCCCTCTATTTGGTGTTGGTGTAAGGTATGGAGCATCAGTTTCTAAAACTATATTATCTAAACTAATATTTTTTAATGTATCTTTTAAATTACAATTTTTAAATGTAACCACTCCATTTATACCTAACATAAATCCCATTTTAATATAAATCCCTGCAGTTTCTAAACTACCAGAAAAGGAATGAATAACACCAGTTACTTTATATTTTTTTAAAATATTAATAGTATCTTCTGTTGCATCTCTAGAATGTATTATCACTGGCATATTATATTTTTCTGCTAAAGATAATTGTGTTTCAAATAGTTTTATTTGTTCACTTCTATTTTCTTTAGTAAAGTGATAATCTAAACCAATTTCCCCAATAGCTACTATTTTAGGATTACTTAAGTTATCTTCAATAAATTTTATATCTTCTTTTGTATAATTATCAACACTCTCCGGATGAATTCCTATAGCACCATAAACTTCAAGATACTTTAATGATTCTAATACTTCTTTATTACTTGGAGTATCACAACCATTATTAATATAATATCTTACATTATTATTCCTAGCATCACTAATGATACTAGGAATATCTTCATAATACTCTTTAAATAAATGTAAGTGAGTATCAATAAGCATTATTTTACCTCAATTCTATCAAATAGATGAATTGGTTCATTTAAATTATATTTATTATCTTTATTAAATGTATTATTTTCGTATGTTGTTTTATCTGTATTTAATACTTCAAATATTTTTTTTGCTGTATCAGGTAAATAAGCTTGTAAGTATACAGTTGCAACTCTAATTGATTCTAGTAAATTGAAAAGCACTGTTTCTAATCTATCTTGTTTTGTTTCATCTTTAGCTAGTACCCAAGGAGTTGCTTCATCAATATATTTATTACATTTTCTAAATACATCAAATAATTCATCTAATGCTTCATTAATTTTTAAACCATCCATTTTTTCATTTAAAACTTTATCTAAATTATTAACTGAATCTATTAGAGAGTTATCATAATCTTCTAAAACTTCTTTATTTTCTACTAAACCACTAAAATATTTATGAGCCATAGATACAGTTCTATTAAATAAATTTCCTAAATTATTTACTAAATCGGCATTAGTTCTATTAATTAAAGCTTCTTCAGAGAATGTTCCATCAGCACCGAAAGGTACTTCTCTTAAAACAAAATATCTTACCGCATCAATACCATAAGCATCAATATATTCTCTTGGATCTTTATAATTACCTAAAGATTTAGAAATTTTTCCACCATTAATTATTAACCAACCATGACCAAATACTTGTTTAGGTGTATCAATTCCTAAAGCCATAAGAAGCGCCGGCCAGATGATAGCATGAAATCTTGTAATTTCTTTACCAACTAAATGAATGTCTGCTGGCCAATATTTTTTAAACAATTCGGCATTTTCATCTGGATAACCTAATGAAGTAATATAGTTAGATAATGCATCAATCCATACATATACAACATGTTTAGGATCAAAATCTACTGGTATTCCCCATTTAACAGAAGTTCTTGATACACATAAATCTTCTAATCCTGGTTTAATAAAGTTATTTACAAGCTCATTCTTCCTTGTAATTGGTAAAATAAAGTTAGGATTTTTATCATAAATTTCGATTAATTTATCTTGATATTTTGATAATCTAAAGAAGTAAGCTTCTTCAGTAACTTCTTTTACTTCTCTACCACAATCTGGACATTTACCATCAACAAGTTGAGAATTAGTCCAAAAAGATTCACAAGGAACACAATAAAGTCCTTTGTATTCTCCTTTATAAATATCACCTTGATCATATAATTTTTTAAATATTGCTTGAACACCTTTTATATGTTGTTCATCTGTTGTTCTAATAAAATAATCATAAGAAATATCTAAAGACTTCCATAAATCTTTAGCATTTTCAATTATTTTATCAACATATTCTTTTGGAGTTACTCCAGCTTCTGCTGCTTTTTGAGCAATTTTTGCTCCATGTTCATCAGTTCCTGTTTGGAAGAAAACATCAAAACCTTCTAATCTTTTAAATCTGGCTATTGCATCTGCTGCAATAGTTGTGTAACAATGTCCAATATGAAAATTAGCACTTGGATAATATATTGGAGTTGTTATATAAAATTTTTTATTCATTTTCATCATCCTTCCTTTTATTACTGCTTCCAAGGCCACCGATTCGTATACCTTTGGCAGTATCATCATCACTTAATAAATATTTCATAAATATTCCTTGGGCATAAGCTTCACCCTTCTCAATAACATAATCTTTATCTCCTTCATTTTGCAGAGATATAAAAATATGTCCTTCATTATCTATATTATTATAAAAATCACTATCGATTACTCCAACTTGATTGGTAAGTCTTACATTATATTTAAATCCCATACTGCTACGAACTACAATTAACAAAACTTCGTCGCCTTGCATTCGCGCCTTTACTCCAGTAGGAATCTTTAATATTTCTTTGGGTCTAATTACATAATCTTTAACTGCCAAAAAATCATATCCGGCACTATGTTTAGAACTTCTCCTAGGTAAATTAAATTCTTGATATAATTCTTTATCATTCCCAAATGCTTTTCTAAATTCCGCAAAACTTATTTTTTCAAATCCACGCATAGAAACCTCCAAAATAAAAAATCATAAATTAAAGGACGAGTTAAACCCGCGGTACCACCTTAATTCATGATTTATCATGCACTTTAATTGATAACGGAAATATTCCGGTTTTAACTCCAGAGCCATGTTCGATATGTTCATTTATTCTTTTCCACCATCCAAGAACTCTCTAAAAAAATCCCATATCTACTATTTCCTTCACAGTTAAACTAAACATAGTTTAACACATATTTTTTTATCTAGCAACATTTTTTTCAAAAAAATTACCAAATACTATTTACCTAAATTACATGAGAATTTAAACAGATAACCCGATTTATGTCGTTTTTTGTCGAACGATTTTTCTTGCTATTTTAATATTTTCCATTTAGAATAAAAACCGTTACTCGTTTTGGTGAGGCATCGTGTTGTCCGACTTTCCTCCTTCTTCGGGGGGGTATAGGAAGGTTATCCTGTAAAGGAGCGTGATAATGCAATGAAAGAAGACATTTTTCTTCAAGTAGTTATAATTCTTGTTCTAGCAATCATTGCTGACAAGAAAAAAGACGCCAACAAGTAAAATGTAGCGTCGAACCCTTTCGATGCTACCCAGAACGGGTAACTTCATTTATAATATAGCATAAGTTTACTTAAATTGCAAGATATTTAAATATTTAATTTTTCTGATAAAATTTTAGCCATAAATCTAGCAATATTTTTTAAATCTAAATCATCATTACTAATTAAAATAATTAAACCTAAAGAATCAATCGATGCAATGATTGGCACAATCGTAACATTACCTATATTACCTAAAATATCTTTTCTTCCCACAAACTCTTCTCTATTATCAATTAAATAAATTAATTCTTCATCAAGCAACTTATTAATTAATTCATCACCTTTTGTTGATGCAATAACCTTTTCTCTATCAGTAATTATTACATCAACTTTAAAAATACTTTCAATTAAATCTGATAATTTTTTACCTAAATCTTCAAACTTCTCTATTTCTGAATGTTTTTTTAATATAATACTATCTTCTTCTGTAAATATTTCTAAACTTTCTCCATCTCTAATACCTAAATTTTTTCTAATTTCTTTAGGAATTACAACTCTTCCTAAATCATCTATTTTTCTAGTAACACCAGTTGATTTCAAAAAATTCACTCCACTTCTTTTATAGTGTGGAATGAATTTTTTAAATTATACTATAAAACATGTTCTAATAATGTTACTAAATAAAATATAAAATGTTTTTCTAACTGTTTAATATATAAAGTAATTTTTATCTTATTATTTTTATAACTAATATTAAAGTATTTTGTTAAACTCATAGCTTCCATTAATAATTTATCTCCTTTAATATTATTAGAAACTTCCTCCGGCAAAGTAACTTCCACTAATCTATCTGTTTGAACAACCTCTTTAATATTATATTTTTGAGCAATTTTTTCAAACCATTCTTCATACATATAAACAAGCATTTCATCTGTTACTTGACCAAATCTATCTTCTAGTTCATTTTTTATTTCAAGGAGTTTATCATATGAATCGATTTCATTAATTTTTTGATGAATTTCAATTTTTATATCTTCATCTGATACATAATTATCACTGATGTGAGTTGTAACATTAAGTAGTGACTTATTAGATGTATCTTCTTCGGGAACTTCCATTCCTTGTGCTCTTGCCAGTTCATCTTCAATCATTTTCATATATAAATTGATACCTACACTATCAACAAAACCCGCTTGGGAGGCACCAAAAATATCCCCAGCTCCTCTAATACTTAAATCCCGCATAGCAATTTTATAACCACTACCAAGTTCCGTAAATTCCTTAATTGTATTAAGTCTTTTAATAGCAATTTCATTTAATAATTTGCTTTTTTCATACATTAAATAAGCATAGGCAATTCTATCACTTCTACCCACTCGACCTCTAATTTGATAAAGTTGGGAAAGACCAAAATTATCGGCATCATGAATAATTAAAGTATTAACATTTGGTATATCTATACCACTTTCTATAATAGTTGTACATACTAAAATATCATATTTGTTTTGTATAAAATCTTCCATAACTCTATCCATTTCATATTTATCCATTTTGCCATGAGCATAAGTAATCCTCGCATCAGGTACCAAAGTATGTATATGATTAACATAATCAAGTATTGTCTCAACCCGGTTATATAAAATGAATGTTTGACCACCCCGAGCAAGTTCTTTATAAATAGCATCTTTAATAAGTAAGTCATCTTCTGCCACCACATAAGTTTGCACTGGATATCTATTAACTGGTGGAGTATCAATAATTGATAAATTTCTTAAGCCCGATAAAGCCATTTTCAAAGTTCTAGGAATTGGAGTGGCACTTAAAGTTAGTACATTGACATCTTTTTTTAGTTGTTTAATCTTTTCTTTATGAGTTACTCCAAATCTTTGTTCTTCATCTACAACTAACAATCCTAAATCTTTAGGTTTTACATCTTCACTTAAAATGCGGTGTGTTCCAAATAAAATATCAATTTTGCCATTTTTAAAATCATCTATAATTTGATGTGTTTCTTTTACTGATGTATATCTATTAAGTAGCTTAATAGAGACCGGCCAATCTTTAAATCTATCTATTGCTACATTATATTGTTGTTTTGATAAAATTGTCGTTGGACATAAATACATAACTTGATGATTATTGACAATAGTTTTAAACATAGCTCGCATTGCTACTTCTGTTTTACCAAAACCTACATCACCACATAAAAGTCGATCCATTGGTATATCACTTTTTAAATCACTATCAATATCAATTATACTTTTTTGTTGATCTTTAGTTAAAGTATATTTAAAGCTACTTGCAAATATTTTTTCTTCTGGATAATCTTTATAAGGAATCTTTTTTAAAGCTAGTCTTTCTTTATATAATCTAATTAATTCCTCTGAAATATCTTTTATCTTACCTTGAACATATTTTTTAGTTTTTTCCCAAGCATTAGAACTTAAACTATTAAGTTTTGGCACTACTCCATCTTTGCCGGTATATTTATAAATTGTACTTATTTTTTCAACAGGTACATATATTTTATCTCCCCCAAGATATTCTATTGTTAAAAAATCCTTCTCTACACTCCGCACAGTTAAAGTAGTAATGCCTTGATATTTACCAATACCATGGGCAATATGAACAACATAATCTCCCTTTTCTAATTGATTATAATCTTTAACTTTTTTACCAATATGAAAATTATTTTTATAATTATTTACTTGATGATTAGTATTTTCAATATCAAATTCTGATATTACAACATATTTATCTAATATAAATCCATGATTAATCATTTGTTTTACAATACTAGCATCAGGTATATATTCTTTAATAGTTTTTATTTCTCCATCATTACTTAAATAAAAATAAACTTCTTTTCCTTGCTTTTTCCAACCATAGTAATCACTAACTAATTTTTCAAAATTAGAATTATAATTTATTATTGATTTAGCATGTAAATCATTTTTACCACTATTTATTAAATTAACATATATTTTATCAAAATCTCTTATATCCTCAAGTTCATACATTAATTTATCATTTATTTCATTTTTTTCCTTATATTCTATTATATCTTCACATAATTTTTTGTATGAAGCTTTTATTTGTTCCCAATCTATATAAACCACAAGAGGATTTTTAGCATAATCAAATAAACTACTTACTTCATCTGTTGCGACTTCTTCAATAGCTTTTACTTTAATATTATTTAAATTTCCAAAAGATAATTGATTATTTTCATCAAAATATCTAATAGATTCTATAACATTTCCATCAAATTCTATTCTAATTGGATGTCTCTCTTCAATTGGATAAATATCTACAATAAATCCCCGAACCGCCATTTCTCCACTTGCTGTAACTAAAGAATCTACTTTATATCCAAGTTCACTTAGTTTATTAACTAAATCATCTCTTCGAATTGTATCTCCTACATTAATTTCTATAATGTTCTGCGTACCAACCTTTGGCAAAAACTTTAAATATCCCATTAAATTAGTAACTACTATATGTTTATCATCACTTTTAAGTTTATCTAGTGTTTCTAATCTTTTATATTTTAACTCTGGTGATGCAGCAATAATCATGGAAGATAAAAAATCATCCATTGGAAAAAAACAAGTATTATCCATTATATTACTTAAATCATTATATATCTTATTAGCTTCATATAAAGAACTTGTAAGTACTATTATATTTCTATTATGTTTTTCTAATAATTTTTGCAAGTAAAAAATGTTTAACTCACTCGTTAAACCAGAAATTTCACTACCAATATCATATAAAAAATACTCATCTAAAAATTGCATAATTACCTCGAATTGTATTTATTCATTGTTGCATCAGCTCCATTATTTATAAAAGAATTTATAATTTCTTTAAATGTATCCATATTTTCATCCATTATACTTAATTCTTTTTTACTAAATTTTCCTAAAACAAAATCTATTGTATCTCCCACATGTTCATTTCTAATACCTACTTTAAGTCTTAAAAAATCTTCACTATTTAAGGCCTTAATAATTGACTTTATTCCATTATGACCACCGCTGCTACTATGTTTCTTTAATTTATATTTTCCAACAGGTTCATCTAAATCATCTTGAATAACTAATAAATCATCAATATCTATATTAAAATATTTAACATATTTTCCAACCGCAATACCCGAATTATTTACATAAGTTAAAGGCTTTATAAAATACACAATTTCTCCGTTGATATCCATCTTTTTATAAAGTGCTTCAAACTTTTCTTGATATTTTATTTTACCCAAAAAATTATCGATTATCATAAAACCGACATTATGTCTTGTAAAATCATACTCCCGACCAAAATTTCCAATACCAACAATTAACTTCATTATTACCTCTCAAAAATATGTTGATAAGTACTACACTTACTAACATCTAATACTTTTATCTTTATTCCATTTTTACTATTTTTAATACATTTAACCAAAATCATCGAAATATCACTATTTTTAGTTTGAACTAATATAAGTTCTTTAACATTTAAATTATATTTTGTGGCTATATTAATTATTTCATCTAATCTATCAGCTCGATGCGACATATATAATATACCATTATTTTTTAAATAATCAAAACTTATTTTAAATATTTGTTCTAAATTTATTTTTATTTCATGTCTAGCAATTGCCTTTATTTCCTCTTTATTGTGTATACTACTATTATTTTTAAAATAAGGAGGATTACACACTATTATATCAAAATATTCTTTATTAAAATATTTAGCAATGTTATTAACATCATCATTTATTACTTCTATTTGGTTTTCTAATTTATTTAACTCTACAGATTTTTTAGCTAAAGCTGCAATTTCTTCTTGTATTTCAAAAGCTACAATATTACTTTTAGTTTTTGCCGAAATTATTAAAGGAATTGCTGCATTACCACTACACATATCAAGTATTTTTAAATTATCTTTAACATGCGGATATTCCGCTAGTAATATAGAATCTAGTGAAAACTTAAAACCATCTTTATCTTGATAGATATAACGATTTTTATAATCAAATAAATCATTTTTTACTATCTTCATCAATATAATAATCCTCTAAATTATTGTCTACCATTACTTGGCACTTTCTATTTAATATATCTATACTTACTACTTCTCCTTCACCAGATTTGGTCTTTATAACATCACCAACCTGCGGCAAATCTTTTAAATTATCTAAATAATTTTGATTTTCATAAGCAAGACAACACAATAACCTTCCGCAAGCGCCATTAATTTTACTAGGATTTAAAGCTAAATTTTGATCTTTAGCCATAGATATTGATATAGTTTCCATTTGATTTAGAAATCTTCTACAACAAAGTTCTCCACCACAAATACCTATTCCGCCGATTTCACGAGCTTTATCTCGAGCTCCAATTTGTCTTAGTTCAATTCTTGTATGATATACTCCCGCAAGTTTACGAGCAAGTTCTCTAAAATCCACTCTTTCATCAGCAATAAAGTTAAATAACAATTGTGTTCTTTCAAAAGTAAATTGAGCATTCAAAACATTCATATTTAAATCCAGTTCTTCGACAAACTTACGACACTTTTTTAATGCAACTTCAGCATCTTTTAAATTTTCTAAATACTGATTTTCATCTTCTTCAGTTACCTTTCTAATGATACTTTTTAAATTATCATTAACTTCTTTTTCAAGATATACAGCATTAATTTTAGCATATTGTAATCCCTTGTCGGTTTCTACAATTACATAATCATCTTTTTTTAAATCATCATCGCCCTTAAAATCATAAGTTTTATGGCCATCTTTAAATATTACTCCAAATACTTTCATGAGCTCATCTCCATTTCTATTACAAATTTATCTAACAATAGCTCAATATTAGCATTATTTTTTATTTCATCTAAAAACTTATTTAATAAATTAATTCTATATAATACATCTTTATAACTCAAAAACTCTAAATAATCAATATCTAATTTACTAAATAAATTATTTAAATTTAACTTATATTTTAATAATTCTTCATAAATAATAACTAATATTTGAAATACTTTCTTTATATCTTCTCTTTCGCTATAAATATTTAAGAGTTCACTCTTATTATACATTATTCCCATGTTTTTTTCTACTTCTATTTTTTTAATATAATTTTTTGCTACTTCTAAATATGGTTTATTTTCATCACTATCAATACTATCTATATTAAGTTCATGTACATCATAAAACACATTTAATATTTCACATCTACTTTTAATTGTATTAATTACATTATTAACATTATTTGTAATAAAAAAGCCTATTATATTATCTTCCGGTTCTTCTAAAAACTTAAGCATAGTATTCGCTGAAGATGCATTTAACGCATCAGCATTTCTAATAATATAAATATTTTCTTTGGTATATATTGGTTTTGTACTAAATTTTCTTTTTAATTCAAGTATTTGTTCCTTTTTTATTCCCTTACCATCTGGTTCAATAATTATAAGTGATGGCAAGTAATTTTGATCAATTAAGTTACAAATATTACATTTATTACAATTTTCTTGATACTCTTCATTACAACTTATTTGTTTAATAGCTATTTTTAAATCATTTAAACACTCTAAAATATTATTTGTTGCAAGCAAATAAGCATGAGATAGCTTGTCCTCATGATATAATCTAACTAAATTTTTTATTGCTTCATTCATACTTACTCCCTACAATAAGACAAAATATATTGCAATTAAAGCCAGTAACCCACACATTCCTAAGGCTGATACTACAGTTACGGTAATAAAATTTATCGGTATAAATATCTCTAATCCTGATACTAATAGATTAAATGCATAAACTAAACATATTGCAAAAATAACTTTTTTAATAACTGTTATAATTATATTTTTCATACTACAATATATGTCTTATTTTCTTAATTATTCTGATATTTTCTTACGATCTTCTAGTGCCTTATCCAGTGTAATAATATCTAAATAATCTATTTCAGCTCCCATTGGAATTCCATAAGATAATCTAGATATTACGACATCTTTATTTTCAAATATTTTCTTAATATAAAGCGTTGTAGTTTCCCCTTCAACTGTTGATTTTAAAGCCAAAATTAATTCTGGTTTTTTAGCTTCATCCACCCTTTTTACTAAAGATGCTAAATTAATATTATCAGGCCCAATATTATCTGCTGGAGAAATTAGACCATTTAAAACATGATAAACTCCTTTGTAATTGCCGGCTTTTTCAAAAGAAAATACACTTTTATAATCTTCAATAACACAGATTAAATTATGGTCTCTTCCATCATCTTTGCAAATATCACAAATTTCATCTTCTGATAAATGGCCACATATCTTACATTTTCTTATTTTTTTCTTAACATCTTCTAAAGATTTAGCAAAATTATCAATATCTTTTTCTTTAAAATTAAGGGTTGCAAGAGCAAGCCTTTCAGCATTTTTCTCACCAATCCCCGGTAGTTTTTTATAATAATTAATTAAACTTTCAAGTGATTTTGGATAGACCATCTTACATCAATCCACCAAGGCTTGCATAACTACCTAATTCTTTTTCAGTTTCCTTATCAATTTTACTAAAAGCATCTTTAATTGCAAGTCTAATCATATCTTCAAGCATTTCTTTATCATCTTCATCAATGACACCATCTTTTAAAATCTTAAAAGCTTTAATTTCTCTTTTACCATTAAAACTAATTTCCACCCATTCACTTTTTCCAGTAAACTCCATAGCATCAATAGCTTCTTTTTTCTTGGTAATTTCTCTTTGCATTTTTTGTGCTTGTTGCATAATTTGTTGCATATTCATAAATCTCACTCCTATTCTATTTCCACTTTTTCTATATCGAATACATCTCCTATTATATCATTAATATCACTTTTTGGAGAAGTATTTTTAATAGTTTCTTCTATGTATTCATACTTATGCTTATTTTTTAAATTATTTATATATTTTTCCTTTTCTAAATTCCATTTTGCTTCATCAATAAATACTAAAGTATATTTATCATTAATATATTCATTAAACAAGTTAATTACTTCATCTAACTTTTCATTAATTTCTTTATCTTTATGCTTAATCATCGTCATAATTATGGCATATTTATTTGAAGCCGTAACAACTTTTGTATCACTAACTAAACCCCGAATAAGGGCTGATGATAAATCAGTAATAAAATTAGCCCATTTTTCTTGAATATCTCCTAGATATTTTTTAGATGCATCAACAAAGCAATTATTAATTCTAATATCAATCAATTTTTCCAAATTACTTTGTTCTTTATTTTCTTTTTTTGGCTTACTTTCAGGTATTTTCTCCTTAATTTCTAAATTTTTATTTTCTGATAATTCAATAATTTCTTTTGTTTTATCATCAACATTATTGTTTGTTTCAACTTTTTGTTCATTTTTTATTTCTTCATCTTTTTTATCAACATTAACATAATCCAAAAGCAAAACCTTTATTAATAAATAAGGCTCTATATTAATATTAATTTTATTCATTAAATCATTTAACTCTAAAACGATTTTTTTAACTTTATCATAAGTTAAATTACCACTACTACCATTTTGTAATATATCTACGGCCATTTTAGCCAATTCCATAACCAACTTTTTAATAACTACCTTATAATTTAAATTGCTTTCTTGAAAATTACTTATTATTTGATCAATTGTTTTGTAATCATTTACATCAATTGCTGCAACTAAATCGGCAATATTTTTATTAGAAATACTTCCAACTTCTTTAATTACTAAATCAGCAGTAATCTTACTAGCATTTTTTGATACTTGATCTAAAACACTAAGTGCATCTCTAAGTCCCCCATCAGAAAGTATGGCTATTTCCCTTAAACCTTCAACATCATAAAGAATTCTTTCATTCTTGCAAATATCTTCCATTTGTTTTAAAATATCTTCTTCACTAATCTTTTTAAAATCAAATCTTTGACAACGCGAAAGTATTGTTATTGGTACACTTTCAATATTTGTAGTTGCTAAAATAAAGACAACATGGGCTGGTGGTTCTTCAAGTGTTAAAAGTAAAGCATTAAAAGCACTTTGACTAAGCATGTGAACTTCATCTATGATATAGACTTTATATTTCAAAGATGTTGGCATTATCTTAACATTATTAATTAATTCTCTTATCTCATCAACACCATTATTTGAAGCCGCATCAATCTCAATAATATCAGGATTTCTATTAAATGCCAAGCAATTCTCACATTCACTACAAGCAGATCCATCCTTATTATTTAAACAATTTATTGCTTTTGCCAAAATTCTTGCAGTAGAAGTTTTTCCTGTTCCTCTAGGACCAGAAAATAAATAAGCATGAGCAATTTTATTATCAATAATGGAATTCTTTAATATATCTACTATTGGTTTTTGCCCTATTAAATTTTCAAAACTATCAGGTCGATATTTCCTGTATAAAACTCTATAACTCATAGCTGCCTCCATATATAAAATTATACCATAAATATTACTTTTTTTCTCGTAAATTCTTAAAAAAACTTTGCAAAAGTTCTAAATATTCTTTACTCATTTCGATATTATTAAACTTTTCTATTTTTGTTTGATTAAATTCATGTTTTGAAGATAATTTATTTGTTAAATAATAAACATTTGTAATCCTTGATTGTTTAATTATCTCCATACACATACTACAAGGTTTTAAAGTAACATATAATTCACATCCATTTAAATTCCAATTATTAAGCCTTTTGCTAGCCATATTTATAGCATTAATTTCCGCATGACCTAAAACATTTTCATGTTTTTCCCTTGTATTATATCCCTTGCCAATAATAATGCCATCTTTAACTACTATAGCTCCGATTGGCACATCTCCATATTTTAGAGATTTTTTAGCTAATTTAATTGTTTCATTAAAGTATTCATTCATAATATTCCTCACAAATAAAAAGTGCACACAAACAGAGGCTGATATGGCTGCTATTTTCCAATCCTGACCAGGTTACAGCATATTTGTTGCACAAATAAATAATAACAAATCCTGTAATTACTGTCAATATTTAATTTAATTTAATAATAAAATTATTTCCCAAAATAACTTTTTGTGTTGATAACTTAAAACTTTAAAATAATAATTTTAAAATTAATATTAAAATTCCTAGGTTTTTAGGCAAATTTGAATTTGAAAATATTTTTATATATTCATAATTTATATAATAATCGGTCTATATTATAATTCATCAGAAATATTTCCCGGGAAATAATCTTTAATAATTGACACATTATGTTAACCAATTATTTCCCAAGTATTTTATTAATCAATTAATTTAAAATAAAATTAAATAATGGATAAATTGTCCTTATATTTAGGGAAATTATTATTTAAAAAACATTACATATTTTACTAATATTATTAATTATTTTAGCAAATTATGTTTTGGGAAATATTTCCCAAAAGTTGACACATTATGTTAACCAATTATTTCCCAAAAGTTTACACATTATGTTAACTAAATATTTCCCAAATGCTCGTAAAACAAATGTTCGTCAATGTTTCACGTGAAACATTGAATACTTTTATAAAAAGTTATAAACATTACATCAATAATAAAATTAATTAAACAAATTCAAATAAATATTATTATTAAGGATATTATATGTTTCATGTGAAACATTAAATCACAGAATAAAAATATAAAATAATAAATGTATTACATATAAATATATTAATTATAATTATATAATATCAAAAATATATAAAAGATAAAGAATTAAATTAAAAAAATAAAAAATAAATAAAAATTATCCACCCAATGTTTCACGTGAAACATAGAAAAAGAATATATTTAAATTTTATACATTAGAATACAGTTATCAACATAATGTTTCACGTGAAACATTAAAACTATAGAATATAAATGTAATATTTATAAATATTATTGATTATAATTATATAATAATATAAAATTCAGATCTAAAAAATATAGAATGGATGAATATAAATAAGCAGAAATTATAAACCACAATGTTTCACGTGAAACATTGAGAAACATTTTAATATAATAACAGAAAATAAATAGGAAATATTTAATGTATTTAATTGTTATATATAATATATAAAAACAAATGTTAATGTTTCACGTGAAACATTGGATATTTTTATAAAAATTATAAATAATAATAAAATTAAAACCAAATAAATGAATTTAAATAAATATTAGCTATTGATATTATATGTTTCACGTGAAACATTAAAAACATAGAGCAAAAATAGAATAGTATATGCATTTATTATTGATTAAAAATATATAATAACAAAAATTATATAAAAGATAAAAAAATAAATTTAAAAAATATAGAATGGATGGATATAAATAAGCAGAAATTATAAACCACAATGTTTCACGTGAAACAATGAGAATTATTTTAATATAATAACAGAAAATAAATAAGAAATATTTAATGCATTTTATTGTTATATTTAATATATAAAAACAAATATTAATGTTTCACATGAAACATTGTGCCTATTAATAATTATAAATCAAAAGCCTGATGTTTCACGTGAAACATAGTTTCCACGGAAACTATTATATAAATAAAAGTTGACACATTATGTTAACTAAATTTACATATTATATTAAAAAATAATTATTGTTGTGGTTTAAAATTTGTGTTGATAACTTATAAAATGATTTGATAATATTTAAAAATATGTGCATTTTTTTGGCTAACTTCTGGGAAAATTTTAACATGCAAAAAACAACACTCAATTTGTGTTGTTTTTAAAAATACTAGTTATTTCCTTCTGATGGCTCTGTTTCGGCTATGTCTTCTTCAACAGGTATTTCTTCTTCTACTTTATCTACTAGACTAATTGTTGAAACCTTTTGATTTTCTCTTAAGTTGATAAGTCTCAATCCTTGGGTTACTCTTCCTAAAACCGAAATTTGATCTAAAGGCATTCTCATTGTCATTCCTGAATCAGTCATAATTACCAATTCTTTATCTGGTCTAACTATTTTTACTGCTACTAAATTTCCATTCTTTTCAGTAATATTCAAGGCTTTTACTCCTTTACTTCCTCGTTTTGTTTGTCTAAAATCACGAACATAGGTTTGTTTACCGTATCCTTTTTCTGTAACTAGTAAAATTAGATCATCGTCATTAACTATTTCACAGCATATGCATGTTCCATTTTCTAAATTAATTCCTCGAACTCCACTAGCTGTTCTACCCATTACTCTAATTTCGTTTTCATTAAATTTAACCATTCTACCAGCAGCACTGCCAAGTAAAACTAAGCTATTACCATCAGTCATTTTAACATCAATTAATTCATCATCGTTACGCAAAGTAATACAAATCTTACCATTATTTCGAATATTAACAAATTCCGTCAATAAAGTTTTCTTAACAATGCCTTGTTTTGTTGCAAATAACAGATATTTACTAGCATTATCACTATTTATGTTGATAACTGCATTTACTTTTTCTTCTTTTTCAATTGGAAGTAAATTAATTATAGGTATTCCCTTTGATTGACGGCCAAATTCTGGTATTTCATAACCTTTAATTCTATATACTTTTCCTTTATTTGTAAAGAATAATGTTGAATCATGGGTTGATATATTAATCATTTGTTCTACAAAGTCTTCATCATTTGTGGTCATACCCTTAATACCTACACCACCACGATTTTGAGCTTTAAATGTATCAGATGTTGTTCTTTTTATATAACCATTGTGAGTAAGTACAACTAAAACATCTTCTACAGGTATCAATGATTCATCTTCAATATAATCTATTGCTGTCATATCAATTTTAGTTCTTCTATCATCACCAAATCTTGATTTGATATCAAGCATTTCTTCTTTTATAATAGCTAATACTTTATTATTGTCTGCAAGAATTCCTCTTAAACGATCTATTTCTTTGTGTAAAGCATTTAATTCTTCTTCAATCTTTTCTCTTTCTAAACCTGTTAAACGCCGTAATTTTAATTCTAAAATATTATCTGTTTGAATTTCCGTAAATCCAAATTTAGACATCAATTTTTCTTTAGCTTCACTATCTGCTTTAGACTCTTTAATAATTTTTATTACTTCATCAATATTATCTAAAGCTATTTTATAACCCTCTAAAATATGAACTCTTTTTTCAGCTTTATCAAGTTCAAATTGACATCTTCTAATAATAACTTCTCTTTGAAAATCTACATATTTTGATATAATATCTTTTAATCCCAAAGTTTTTGGTGTTCCATTATCTATCATCAGTAAATTTATACCAAATGATGTTTGTAATTGAGTATGTTTATATAAATTATTTAAAACTACGCTACCATTAGCTTCTTTTTTAAGAGTAATAACTATTTTTATACCATTTTCTAAATTAGTTTCTTCATGATAATCAGCAATTCCATCAATTATTTTATCTCTAACTAATTCTCCGATTCTCTTTTTTAATTCAAGAGTATTTAAACCATATGGTATTTCGGTAATAACTATCCGATGTTTACTGCCTTCTTCTTCAATTTCTGCTTTACATCTTATAGTTATAGTTCCTTTACCAGTTTCATAAGCTTTTTTTATTCCAGAATTACCTAAAATAATTGCACCAGTTGGAAAATCAGGACCTTTAATATATTGCATTAAACCATCAGTATCAATATCTGGATTATCTATATATGCAACACAACCATCAATTATTTCACCTAAATTATGTGGTGGAATATTTGTTGCCATACCAACAGCAATCCCCATAGTTCCGTTTACCAAAATATTTGGATATCTACTTGGTAAAACTTCAGGTTCTTCTAGTGATTCATCAAAGTTTGGCACAAAATTTACTGTATTTTTATTAATATCTCGAAGTAATTCCAAAGAAATTTTGGAAAGTCTTGATTCGGTATAACGATAAGCAGCAGCTCCGTCACCATCCATATTACCAAAGTTTCCATGACCATCAATTAACATATAACGATAACTAAAGTCTTGAGCCATTCTTACTAATGCTTCATATATTGAGGAGTCACCATGAGGATGATATTTACCCATTACATCCCCAACTACTCTCGCACATTTTTTATATTGAGCACTTGGTAAATATCCAGATTCAAACATTGAATAAAGTATTCTTCTATGAACTGGTTTTAAGCCATCTCGTAAGTCAGGTATCGCTCTTGATACGATAACACTCATGGAATAGTCGATAAATGACTGTTCTATTTCTTCAACTATATTATTTTGTACTATTCTATCCATTATAACCTCCCTATAAATCTAGATTAGCTAAACCAGCTCTTTGTTCAATAAATTCTCTTCTTGGTTCTACTGCTTCACCCATTAATTTTTCAAATGCCGCATCAGCAGCTTGCAAGTCATCCACTGTAATTTGTTTCAAAGTTCTAGTAGCTTTAGACATTGTTGTATCTCTAAGTTCATCCGGATCCATTTCTCCAAGCCCTTTATTACGAGCAATTTCTACCTTCACATTGGCAGGTAAACTTGCTAAATATTCATCTTTTTCTTTTTCATCAACTACATATTTAATAGTTTTTCCATGCGTAATTTTAAATAACGGTGGCATTGCAGCATAAACATGACCAGCTTCAACTATTGGTCTAAAGAAACGATAAAACAAAGTAAGAAGTAGTACTCTAATGTGTGAACCATCAACATCGGCATCAGTCATAATAATAATTTTGTCATATCTTAACTTTGATAAATCAAATTCATCACCAATACCCGTACCAAATGCTGTAATTATTGTTTTTATTTCTTCGTTACTTAAAGCTCTATCAAGTCTAGCCTTTTCAACATTTAAAATCTTACCACGAAGTGGAAGTATTGCTTGGGTCATGTAATCTCTACCACTTTTAGCAGAACCACCAGCTGAATCCCCTTCGACTAAAAATATTTCCGATTCACTTGGATCTTTACTCTTACAATCAGTTAGTTTTCCATAAAAAGCCGTGATTTCTAGATCTCCTTTTCTTCTAACAGTTTCTCTGGCCTTCTTCGCAGCGATTCTAGCCCGAGATGCCGATAATGCTTTTTCAATAATAATCTTTGCTATGCTCGGATTTTCCATTAAATATCTTTCAAATCCATTACCAAAAACATCACTAGCTATTCTTTTAACTTCACTATTTCCAAGTTTTGTCTTTGTTTGGCCTTCAAATTGTGGATCTGGATGCTTACAAGAAATAATCATAGTTAATCCTTCTCTAACATCATCACCCGTTAAAGCTTCATCCTTATCTTTTAATATTTTATTATTACGAGCATACTTATTAATAACTCTTGTTAAAGCAAGTTTTACACCATCTTCATGAGTTCCACCTTCATAAGTATTAATATTATTCGTAAATGAATAAATATTTGAATTATATCCGTCATTATATTGACAAGCTACTTCAAAAAATACGCCATCTTCTTCGCCACTTAAGTAAATAACATCATCATGTAAGACAGTTTTATTTTTATTAAGCATCTCAACATATTCAATAATACCTCCATTATATAGGAAAGAATCATGTTTATCATCTTCTCTTAAATCATAAAGATTTATTCTAAGTCCTTTATTTAAGAAAGCAATTTCTTGTAATCTTTTATATAAAATATCATAATCAAAATGCGTAGTTTCCCGAAAAATTGTTTCATCTGGTTCAAATCTTATTGTACTTCCAGTTCGATCAATATCACAAGTATCTATTATTTTTAAAGGTTCTACAGGATGTCCTCCCTTTTCAAACCTTTGATAGTAGACATTACCATCACGATATATTCTAACTTCCAACCATTTTGATAAGGCATTAACTACTGATGCCCCAACACCATGAAGTCCTCCACTTACTTTATAGCCTTCACCACCAAATTTACCTCCAGCATGAAGTACTGTAAATATCGTTTCAACTGTTGATAAACCAGTTTTTTCGTTAATTCCAGTTGGAATACCCCGTCCATCATCTCGAACCTCAATAACATCACCTTTATCAACAATTACTTCAATATCATCACAAAATCCTGCTAATGCTTCATCTACAGCATTATCAACAATTTCCCAAACTAAATGATGCAACCCCTTTTCTCCAGTTGATCCAATATACATACCAGGTCTTTTACGAACAGCTTCAAGTCCTTCTAAAACCTGTATATCTGCATCAGTATAATGTGCTTCTTTATTCATGTCCATCCTCCTCTATTGTTCCATTATCTACTTTAAATATTTTAGCATTCTTTAATATTTTCTTATCTACTTTATTAATTTCGGTAGTAGTTATAAATGTTTGTACATCTTTATCTAATAATTTTAATATATTACTTATTTTTTCTTTATCAAGCTCACTAAATAAATCATCTAATATTAATATTGGATTTATCTTTTTTATTTCGTTTATTACTTTAATTTCTGCAAGTTTAAAGGATATAATAGCATTTTTTCTTTGCCCTTCACTACCCCATTCTTTCAAATTATAATTATCTAGAAAAAACAAAATATCATCATGATGAATCCCTATTAAAGTCTTACCAACTTCCATTTCTTTCTTATAATTTTGTTGATAACTTTTAAGTAGTTTACTATTGTTCTTATTATTATAACTAGAAACATATTTTATTTTTAATTCTCCACTCTTAAAAATACTACTATATATTTCCGTTATATATTTATTAATATTTTGAATAAATTCACTACGATATTTATTAATTAAAAGCCCATATTCAATTAATTTATTAGTTAATATATTTAAATAATTAGTATCATTATTTCCATTAACATACATACTTCTTAAATAAAAATTTCTTTGTTTTAAAATCCTATTATAATTAGCTAAAATAATCAAATATTCTTTATTTAATTGACTGATCTCTATATTAATCATTTTTCGTCTATCAACAGGTGCTTCATCAATCAATCTGGTATCTACTGGATTAAAAAGTATTATATTAATTCTTGATACATAATCACTTATTTTATCTACTTTTGTATCATTTATTTCTACAGTTTTACCTTCATTACTAATTACAACAGCATATTTTGTTGTATCTTCATTCTTAATGATTTCTCCCTTAACTTTACTTTTAATATTTCCTTTTTTAATTAATAACTTATCATTACTGATTCTAAATGATTTAGTAAGTGCTAAAATATAGATTGCTTCAATTAAATTAGTTTTACCACTTCCATTTTTCCCATAAAAAATATTTAACCCATTACCAAAACTAATATCTAATTTTTCATAGTTTCTAAAATTTACTAAACTAATATTATCAATTTTCACTTTTTGCCCCCTTTAAAGAATGCTACTAAAAATTTATCGTAGATATGTATACCTATATACATATTAATTATATCACAAAATTAAGCCTTTTAAAAGAGAAATTAGACTTTTAAAGGGTAAATTTTCTATCTTGTACTATAAACAACCATTAATCTACTACATCTAAGTATTTGATTATGAAAAACCGTATAACTGACATTTAAAATTAATCTTTCATTATTATTAAAAACTATTAACAACTTTCCTTCAATCTTTTGATAACTTTTAATACTTAAAAAATTAAACCAATAAATACTATCATTATCTTTAATATAGAAAAATAACAAATTATTCTTTTCACTAACAAGTATTGGAACTTTATAGTTAGTTCCAATAAATTGTTTAGAACCTATTATTCTTCCTCTTAAAGTACTTCCATAATAAATACAACTATTATTTAAGATATCTTCTAGTTTTTCTCCTTTAAAAAATATTTTTTTATCTTTTTCATGAACAATCGTACTTTCTCCATTAAATTCCATAAAAATAGTACTTTTAGTAATAAAATAATCCATATACATCCCTCTTAAGTTCTTTATTTTACTACATCAAACTTAAAAATTTTGTCGAAAAAAGGAAGAAAACCTAAATTTCTTCCTTTTTTTAATATTTTTTATCTATTTTAGTAAGTTTTTACTGGTAAAATTAACTCTAAAAGTGTTTCATCTGTAACTGGTTTAATTAAAATTGGCTTATCATCAGTATTAATTAATAACAATATATTATCTTCTTTAATAACTTTTAGGGCATCCATCATATATCTTGAACTAAATGATATTTCAATTTTTTCTTTATTATTACAATCAATATGTAATTTTTCTTCAGCAATTCCGAGCTCACTTGAAGATGATGTAATAACCATATCTTTATCTTCAATATGCATCTTGATTATATTTCTTTCTTTATTTTGCGCTAGAATACTTGCTCTATCAACAGCATCATAAAATTCTTTTAAATTTAAATTAATCATATAAGCAAAATCATTTGGTATAAAATGACTTGTTTCTGGATATGATCCACTAAGTAAATTACTTTGAACACTAATATTTTTATAAATAAACAATATTTTGTTGGTAAATACATGGATTTCCACATCTTCATCATCACTTATAATTTTTTCAAGTTCTGTAATACTTCTACCAGGAATAACTATATTAACTAACTTTTCTACTGGACTATCAAGTTTTATATTTTTCTTTGATAAACGATAGGAATCAGTAGCAATACATTCTAATATATCTCCATTAATTTTTAAATTAATTCCTGTAAGTAATGGTCTTACTTCTTGCGTAGATAATGCATAAGAGGTTTGATTAATAATTTCTCTTAAAACACTAGCTTTAATATTTATAGCATCACTACCTCTTTCCATATTAATATTTGGATAATCCATTGGATTATAACAATTAAGACGATATTGATTATTTGGTGTTGATATTTTAATTTTTAAATTATCTTCAATTTCAAAATCAATAACATCCGCAGGCATCTTTCTTATCATATCTAAAAAGTATTTACTTTGAATAATTATCTTACCACTACCTTCTAGATATTTAATGTCTTTTTCTTCAATCATTACTTTAATAGTAAGTTCTGTATCACTAGCCATAAGTTCTATTCCCTTTTCACTAACATCAAATACTATTCCATTTAATACTGGTATAGTTGTTCTTTGGGATAAAGCTTTAGTAACATTATTTAAAGCATCAATTATAACTCCTTTTTCAATACTCCATTTCATATTTCTCTCTCCTTCTTTCTTATATATTTATTATTTATATTAATAATAGTGTTATTAATGTTGATAACTTCTTTCTTATCAACTTTTTTCTACATATTTCGGCATTTTTTATATTCAACTTATCAACATTATTGCAACTTTGTTTTAATTTCTTTTAACATGTTATTGAGAGTTTCATTAGTTTCTATTTCTTCTTTTATTTTATCAATTGCTGTTGATACAGTTGAATGATCCCTTCCTCCGAATTCTAATCCTATTTTTTGTAAATTTTCATCTGTTTCCTCTCGGCACAGATACATCGCAATATGCCTTGGTCTAACAACACTATTAGTTCTTTTCTTACTTTTTAAATCATCCACCGATATATTGAAATATTCTGCAACAACATTTTGAATTGAAGCAATTGAATTGTTGATATAAATATTTGTATTAACATAATCCCTCAATGCTTCATTTGCAAAATCTAGCGTTATTTTATCGGGAACCATCATCGCTGAATAAGCGAGTAATCTATTAATTGTTCCTTCGATATGTCTTACATCATTTACACAAGAATTAGCAATATAATCAATCGCATCTGGTGTTAATTTATTTTCAATACTCGTATTTTTAACCTTAGCTTTAATTATTTCACACCGAAGGTTAAAATCTGGTGGATAAATATCCACTGGTAATCCCCACATAAACCTACTTCGAAGACGCTCTTCTATTTTCTTTAAATCATCAGGACTCTTATCACTACTAATAATTATTTGTTTATTAGCTTGATGAAGAGCATTAAATGTGTGGAAAAATTCTTGTTGCGTCCGCTCTGCTCCAACTAAAAATTGGATATCATCGATAATTAGGACATCGACATTACGATATTTATTCTTAAATTCATTAGCATAATTTATATTATTACTATGTGAGGCAATCCCCGTAAATTCTGTCATAAATTCATTACTAGTAGTATAAAGTACTTTTAAATCACTGTGTTCATGAATGTAATTTCCTATTGCTTGCATTAAATGTGTCTTCCCTAGTCCACTTCTTCCATAAATAAATAGTGGATTATGAATTGTCCCTGGTGCTTCTGCAACTGCCCTTGCGGCCACAAATGCCAGTCTATTGGAATTCCCTACTATAAAAGAATCAAAAGTAAATTTCGGATTTAAATTAGTATTCCACTCTATTTCTTTATTATCCACTCTTTCATCAAGTGGTGGTTCTGTAAATGTTTCAACTTCATCTTCCGTAATATATTTAAAAGTATAATTAACTCCTGTTAAGGAAAAGAATGTTGCATCTATTATATCTTTATAAGTTTCACTTAACATTTGTTTATGTATTTCCATAGGTACTTTAATTGTCACAACATTATTAACAATTGACAAAAGCTCAAGTTTTGAAAACCAAATAGTAAAGGCATTCTGTGTAACTTGTTCTTGAATATCATTTAAAAATTTGGTAAAAAGTTCATCTGTTTTCAAAACCTCACCCCACTTAAAACACATTTCTCTAACAACAATTTTAAACCATTTTTCAAAAAAATAAAAGAGGAAATTTAACTTTTTTAATAACTTTTGATAACTTCCAAGTTATCCACAAAAATTAATCATGATTTTATTCGACAAAATTCGACATTTTTCGCACTTATCCACATTATCAACATAAACAAACTATAAACACTAACTTATTAACAATTTATCCACATACCATGTTGATAAATTGTTGTTAATTCTGTTGAAAAATTTAAGTAGTTATCCACAAATTATCCACATATCAACATAATTTTGTTGATAACTCTTGTTACTCTTTATTTTACCTCCCTTCTTATAAAAATATTATAACAAACTAATGTTTGTGCAGTCAATCATTATTTGCAGTTTTAAAAATTTTATGTTAATATATTTATATATAAATTAAGGAAAAAGGACTAAATGCATCTTTATTTTGCATTTTTTCTTGACTTATCCTTATATTTAATATTATAATAAATACGCTTAAAAAGAAAAGGAGAAATTGTATTATGAAAAGAACTTATCAACCAAATAAAAGAAAACAAGCAAAAAAACATGGTTTCTTTGCTAGAAAAGATTCTAAAATATTAAACAATCGTCGTCGCAAAGGTCGTAAAGTTTTATGTAAGTAAAAACCACTTTAATGTGGTTTTTTTCCTAAAGGATTGAATTTATGAAAAGATACGAAATGGTAAAAAAACATGAAGATTTTAATGAAATAATTAACACTGGTCTAAAACTTGGTGGCAAATACATAATAATATTTTCTAAACCTAAAAGTTACCCAAAACCTAACTTTGGTATAGCTATTGGTAAGATGTGTGGCAATGCTGTTATTCGTAATAAATTAAAAAGAAGAGTAAGAAATATTGTTGATAATAATCGTTTGCTATTTAAAAATAACAAAAATTATATTATAATGATTAAAGGAAGTGCTAGAGACGCATCATTCCAAGAATTAGAACAAGATTTAATAAATCTTTTGAGAAAGGAAACACATGAAAAAAAATAAATTTAAAATAATTGCCTTAGTATGTATTTTATTACTAACTTCAGGCTGTGGCACATCAAACTACATAACTGATGAAGACGGTAATATTATTGAATATGAACCAACTGGTCAAATGCTTCAAAAAAATATTTTATGTCTTCCAGATGAAGATAGTGATTTATACAAATTCTATGAAGAAAATAAGGATCAATTAACTCATGATTTTGATGAACTTCCAAGTTGTTCAGATTATAGTATGTCAGCAACAGAAAGTAGTGGACTTTGGGAATTTTTATTTGTAAAACCTTTAGCTTTTCTAATATTAAAATTAGGAAACTTAATAGGAAACTTAGGGGTATCACTTATTTTAATAGGACTTGCAATAAGATTAATATTATTACCATTTACTATTAAAAGTTCTAAACAAACATTTAATATGAAAAAGGCCCAACCAGAAATAGAAAAACTAGAAAGAAAATATCGTGGTAGAACAGATAATGAATCTCTAATGGCTAAGAGTCAAGAAACAATGCTTATTTATAAAAAATATAAAGTAAATCCAATGGTAGGGTGCTTAATGGCATTTATCCAAATTCCTTTGTTCTTTGCATTCCTACAAGCCATATATAGAACACCTTCAATCTATACTGAAACATTATTTGGTTTTGACTTAGGTATGACCCCAATTACAGGATTACAACAAGGAAATTACTTATACATAATATTATTAATATTAATTGCAGTATCAACATTCTTCTCATTTAGACAAACAATGAATCAATCAGCTGCTCAAACTCCTGAAGCGGCTAAACAAATGAAGATAATGTTATATGTAATGTTAGTAATTGTTGTATATGCATCTCTTACTTTACCAACAGCACTAGCATTCTACTGGATTGTAACATATGCATTTATTGCTATCCAAAACATAGTCCTTAATATGATTAATAATAGATCCTTAACTAATAAACATAAGAAAAATAAAGAAGAAAAGAAACAGACAAGAGAAAAAATAAAAGATAAATTAGTTAAGAAAGAAGGTATGAAGTATGGAAAAAATAATTAAAGAGGGTAAAGAAGTAGATGTAATACTAGATGAAATTCTTAATGATAATAACTTATCTAAAGATGAAATAATTTATACAATAAATGATAAAAAAGGTAAATTATTTCAAGGTAATTTAAAAGAAGTAACAGTATATAAAAAAGAAACAATTAACAATGAAATAAAAAATTATCTAAAAGAATTAATTGAAAATATGGGTTTAGAAGTTTCATTTGAATTAAGTACTAAAGATGAAAGAACAACAATAAAAATGTATTCTAATAATAATCCTATATTAATAGGTAAAAATGGTCAAACCCTAAAAGCTTTAGAAACTCTAGCTAAACAAAAAATTCAAAATGAAACAGGTATTCATTATAAAATAACTCTAGATGTTTCTAATTATAAAGATAAAATAAAAAGAAATCTTGAAAGACTAGCAATTAACACTGCCAAAGAAGTAGTAAAAACAAAAATTCCAGTAGCTTTAGATAATATGACTAGTTATGAAAGAATGATTATTCATAATAAACTAACAGATTTTAAAGGTGTTAAAACTGAAAGTGAAGGAGAAGAACCAGAAAGACACATAGTTATAAAACCAGAATAAGGAAGCATATTTGCTTCCTTATTTCCTTATTTTGTAAAACAAATTTTACTCAAATTGTAAAATAGTTTTTCCTTAAATTGTAAAATGCACATTATTTTAAAAATATTGTGCATTTTTGTTAAAAATGATTAATTTTTGCACAATAACTGTGCATTTTTATAGTTTAAACATACTAACATTGTTATTTATTATTATTATTACTTTTTTCCATATTATCGTCTTCCATATTATCTAAAGCATATTCACAAGCTTGTATAACAAAACTAGAAAAATTAGTAGCTTTACCTTCAATAAAATTTTCTATTTTTTCAATTAATGGAACAGGAAATCTAATACTTTTATTTTCTGTTTCATATTTGTCTTCTTTTAATTTAAAACCTGTCATAAGATACCTCCATAAATATCATAATATAAAACGCAAATAATTTAAGAAACACAATTGTAGTATGAATGTTGCACAAAAGATAAAATTGTGATATTCTAATAATAGACCAACTATAATGTGTCAAGAGAAAATTGAACATTAATGAAAAATAATATGAAATAGTAAAAGTTGGCATGACG
>CALVKM010000005.1 GCA_944332705.1 uncultured Bacilli bacterium | reverse complement strand
ATAATTCTGTCTATATCTCTAAAAAAAGGTGTACGAAAATCATCTTTGTTTTCATGTAAATATATAGCATCACTATCTGGACATGCATATTTACTTAATATTTTATTATGATTTAACATATTTTCTTTGTAATCCATATAAACCTCCGATTAAATTAATTATATTTTATTAATATTTTTTTGTAAATACCTTTTAATAAAATAAAAAAATAATATGGCGTATAGGAGAGTTACTTATAACTCTCCGTCCATATTTCATGTTTGGACTTTGTCCTGGATAATCTTTGTCCTTTACTTCTTTCAATCATAAAACCGTAATCTTATATCAATAGAACTGTAAAGGTCTCGGGCGGGTGGCAGACTGATTAATATTAACCGTTGACACAATCGAATTGTC
Source organism: uncultured Bacilli bacterium (assembly GCA_944332705.1). Taxonomy (GTDB): domain Bacteria; phylum Bacillota_I; class Bacilli_A; order RF39; family UBA660; genus Onthocola_B. The sequence goes on along the minus strand of CALVKM010000005.1, from coordinate 71,316 downwards.
ATACACATTGTTAATACTCTTATATTGACATTTACATTACCAAATTTTCCTTGCCGTCAATTTATTCTCACGGGGTTACTGGCTTCTCCAGTACCCCTACTATAAGTTATCGAAGAATTTAGATAAAAGACAGGGCGGGTGGCATACTGAGCATTAGGCTCCGCAGTTTCAGGATCGAAATATGTAAAGTTATACACAGTGCCGCCCATCACAGCCCCTGAACTACGCACAGTTAAAATTCTATCAGTAGAGTCATAGTCATCTAGACGAGAAATAGTCAATTGACCCATTCCGGCTCCTAAATACATCCAATCGTTTTGAGTAATATCAGCACTATTATATGAAAATAAATTTATTTGCCAATAGTTCGGTGTTACGGCATATCCATAATCACTTACATACATTAAGCCTATTTTTGAAGAATATGTAGTTGTTTCAGATGGATTTATAATTTCATTATTATGCATTGTTTTTACTGGGACAAAATAATCACTAGTTCCCCCTACTTTCCATGTTGTTGTTGCTATTTTATTACTCCAAGTACTACCTAAACCATTTAAGTAAGTTTCATTTAATACGCCTGTATTTAAAATACTACTACTCCAAGTATTTGTTGGAGCATTTGCATCACCATGAACATAAATAGTAGTTAAACCACTCCATGTATAATTACCAATACTAGTATTTTTTATTAATTTTACTTGATTATCAAATACTCCGATTATGCGATATAAATTATCATCTGGACATGTTGCTGCCGTTGAACCAAAACATACATAATTATTTGGGTTGGCTCCACTATATCTGTAAGAATTATCCCCTGCTTCTTGGTCATAATTTTCATAAGTTCCTAAGCCATCATGTAAATATAAGCCACCATATCCTTCACCACCAGCATTATAAAGTTCTTTTATACAGTTTGCTAAATTATCTCCATTACTACATACTGTTGCAAGAGTTGGTAAACCTTGTGTTGTTGAACTTAAACTATATTCTGTAGAAGCTTTTCCTTCAGTATCAATGACATAAACTAAAATGTTATAATCTGTTTCTCCAGTTAAACCACTAAAAGTATGGGTACTGCCACCTAAATAAAATGAATTACCATTATCTATAGAATAATAATATCTTGTTACTTCTACTGGACTTTCAATCTGTACTGCAACAGATATACTATTCATTGTAATATTAGTCGTTGTTACATTAGTTATTACAGGACCAGTAGCATCAGTTGTTGTAACTTCAAGTTCATATATATTTGACCTTTTTCCTACACTATCTTCAGCATAAACAGAAATAGTATATTTAGTTAATTGAATTAAATCTTTTATAATTATAACATTATTAGTGCTTGGAATATATTCTTCACTATCATTTAATGAATAATAATATGTGGTTATACTTCCATTTTCACTAGTTGCACTTACATTTAATGTAATTGAACTTCCAGTTATATTTGTAACATCTATATTATCAATCCACACTCCATCATATTTATCAAAATATACATAACATCTATCTGAAGAATTACTTAATAAATTTACTGTATTATTTTGTGAATTGTAATCTAGTTCTCCCCCATTTTCACAACCACTTAAAGTATCATTAAATATATAACCTTCCTCCGGCCATGTTGTATCTTTGGTTTCTTCATAGATACCACTCCCAGCGTTGGTTTCATACATTAATGTTAACATATTAGTATTTATTACTTGTGAGTCTTTATTTATATTTTGCATTATATTAACATTGTTATCTGACTTTTCAAAATACAAAAAATATAAACTAACTATTAACATTAATACTCCAACGATTATAAATATTATCATTTTTTTGGTACTTAAATTTTGTTCCATTTTTTTAATTCACTTCCTCATTTTAGAATATCACATACCCTATTTTCCCCCATTCTACCAAAAAAAAAAAAAAAAAAAATCAACCTTTCGGGAGAAATTTTTTAATAAAAATTTTTTTTTTTATTTTTTTTTTTTTTTTTTTTTTTATTTTTTTTCCTTTTTTTTAATTCCCTCCCTCTTTTAAAAAAATCAAAAACCTTTTTTTCCCCCATTCAACAAAAAAAAAAAAAAAAAAAAATCAACCTTTCGGGAGAAATTTGTGAAGAAAAATTTTGTCTATCATTTTGGGGCTTTATTTTTTTGAAAATTTCATTTTGTTTTTCTAATCTTTTTACTTCTGTTCATTTAATCTGTTTTACTAATTTTTGTTTTGAAGTTCTTCCATCATTGTTCTAACCTAGTATTTTTTCTGTTCTAAAGTTTTTCACTCTAACCTATCTAAAAAATTACAATGTTTACATAATTCTTCACATCGTTTGTTATTCTTGAAGTTATTTAACATTTCTTGGTATCTCTTACTATTTATTATATCTTCTATTGTACTTTCAAATATATTACCTAGATTAATAATGCCTTTGCTATCTAGACAACAAGGTACAATGGTGCCATCAACTAATATAGCAATGTGATCTTTAAGAGCATAACAAGTACCAATTTCATTATAGTAGTTGTTAGAAAAATCTGGCCACAAAAATTCACTATCAAAGTCTATAAAAGTATTTTTAGAGAGCTTGGTATGTCCATTAATAGTTGTATTATAATAATCTTCAAGTATTTTTATTATTTTTTCTTTATAAGGATTATTTGCCCAAATCCGGTAATTGATATAAGTATACTCTTTTAAAATGTTTGTAACTTCTAATATATCATTTAAGTATTCATTTAATGTTTTATTATATTTGGAATCAAAGCTATGTAATGAAATATTTAATTGGCGAATATTTTTATTACTTCTTATTTTATCAATTAAATAACCATTAGTAGTAATATTAACAAAATAATATTGACTCGCAAGATTAATAAATTCATTAATATATGGATGCATTAGTGGTTCTCCCATTACATGAAAATATAAGTATTTTGTATATGGTTTTAACTTTTCCAAAATTATCTTAAAATTATCTTTGCTCATAAAAATGGATTCTCTTTGGTTATGAATACAAAAAGAACAATTTAAATTACAAATATTAGTGATTTCAACATAAACTTTTTTATACATAATCTTATTATATCACAAAGTTTTCACTAATAAATTATTTATTTTCCCATAACTTTGAGATATAATAATATTGTAATAAAAAAGAGAATTGAGGGATGCTTATGGCATTTATCGAAGTAAAAGATTTAACAAAAATATACCAAATGGGAGAAGTAACAATTAAAGCAATAGAAAAAGTATCGTTTTCTATTGATAAAGGTGAACTTGTTGTAGTTTTAGGTCCTAGTGGAGCTGGTAAGACAACTATTTTAAATATTCTCGGAGGAATGGATTCACCAACTAGTGGAGAAATCATTGTCGATGGAACAGATATTTCTAAATATAATCGTAAAGAATTAACTAAATATCGTAGATTCGATATTGGTTTTGTCTTTCAATTTTATAATTTAGTTGGTAATTTAACTGCTTTAGAAAATGTTTCTTTAGCTAATCAAATTTGCAAAAATCCTAAAGACAGTAAAGAAACTTTAACTAGTGTTGGTTTGAAAGATAGAATGGATCACTTCCCTGCTCAACTTTCTGGTGGTGAACAACAAAGAGTATCAATTGCAAGAGCCTTAGCTAAAAATCCAAAACTTTTGCTTTGTGATGAACCAACTGGTGCTCTAGATAGTAAAACCGGCAAAATGATTATTAAGTTATTACAAGACACTTGTCACAAAACTAAAACAACAACAATTATTATTACCCACAATGCTGTAATTGCACAAATTGCTGATAAAGTTATAAAAGTGAAAAATGGAACTATTGAAGATATTATAATTCACAAAAAGCCTAAAAGTGTTGAGGAGATTGATTGGTAATGTTTATGTTCAAAAATACCTTGCGAAAAATCAAACATTCCTTAGGTCGCTTTATAACTTTAATTTTAATTATTGCTATTGGGGCAGCATTTTTCGCCGGAGTTCGTGAAACTTCATCCGATATGATTCGCACTATGGATGAATATTATGATGAAACTAAGTTAATGGACTATCGCATTGTTAGTACCATGGGCTTAACGGAAGATGACTTAACTGCTCTTAAAAATTTGGATAATGCCGAAGTTGTTGAGGCAAACTACACCTATGAAACTGTAATTGCTGGTGATGCTACTAAAATATATGGAATAACTAATGATATCAACAATGTTATTTTAGTTGATGGCAAAATGCCTGATGCAAATAACGAATGTTTAGTTTTAGATGGCTCATACAACATCGGTGATACCATAATAATCGAAGATGAAGATTATGGGGATTATTTAAAAAATAATACTTATAAAGTTGTAGGTACCATAAATAGTAGTATGTATATTTATAATAATCTTGGTATATCTACTGTATCAGATGGCAAACTTGATAATGTTATATATATAAATAAAGAAAATTTCAATATGGAATATTACACTGAAATTTATCTAATCGCTAAAGAAAGTATTGATGCAACAAGCTATCGTGATGATTATGAAGAAATAATAACAAAGTTAAATGCAGAGCTTGAAGAACTTGCACCAATTAGAGAAACAATCAGATATGAAGAAATTAAAACTGCAGCCATGGAAGAAATCTATGATGCCAGAGAAGAAATAAATAACTTAAGAGAAGAAAATGAAGAAAAATTTGCAGATGCTAAAGAAGAACTAGATAATGGTCAATTACAAATTGATAATGGTTATAAAGAAATAAATGATGCAAGAGCAGAATTAGAAGCAAGAAGAACTCAAGTATTAACAGAACTTGATACTAATGAAGCTAATCTTAATTCTAATTTAGCTACCATTAATGCTAACTTAACAAATTTTGGTATTACCACTAGTAGCATAGATGAATCAATTACTGCTCTAAATACCGAGATTACTAACCTAAATAATTTACTTGCAACACTTGATCCAGCAAGTATAGAATATCAAACAACTAAGGAAACTATTAATAATTTAAATACTTTAGTATCTAGTTTAAATGAAATAAAGAATGGTTTTACAGAAATTACTAATGCTCGCAATGAATTTAATAATACCTATAATGAAACAATAAATACTCTAAATTCTAATAAAGCGACTTTAGATGAACAACAAAGAACTCTAAATGCTAGTTTAGAAGAATACAATACTAACTACAATGAATTTCAAAATAAAGTCAATGAAGGTTTAGCACAAATCGCTGATGCTGAAGCGGAAATTGCAACCCTCGAAAAACCAGAATGGTATTTATTTGACCGTGAAGATAATTCAGGATATACAACATTCTTAGAATCAGCCACTAAAATTGATTCAATTGCTGCAGTATTTCCAATATTCTTTATTGCTGTTGCCTTCCTAATGTGTCTAAATACCATGACTAGAATGATTGAAGAAGAAAGAACCGAAATTGGTATTTTCACATCCCTTGGAATTGGCAAATTTAAAATAATATTTAGTTATATATTCTATGTTTTAATTGCTACTTTACTTGGTTTATTAATTGGTCTAACAATTGGTTATACAATAATACCTCATGTTTTATACAATGTATACACACAATCATACATTATTCCGGGATTAAAAACTTATGCAAATATTCCAATATGTATAAGTATAATTGAAGTTTGTATAATTACTATGGCTCTAGTTACATATATTGCTGTAGCTGTTAAATTTAAAAACAGTCCTGCTAATCTACTTAGACCAGCTAGTCCTAAAAATGGTCGTAAAGTATTGCTTGAAAAAATCAACTTTATTTGGAAAAGAATATCATTTTCTTGGAAAGTTACAATTAGAAATTTATTTAGATACAAAAAAAGAATCATCATGACTCTAATTGGCATATCTGGTTGTACTGCCCTACTTTTAACAGGCTTTGGTATAAAAGATAGTATATCCAAAATTGTTGATATACAATACGGAGAAATAGAAAAATATGACTCCATGTTATTCTTAAATGAATCGGTTACTGAAGAAAATACTGAAATAAATAATTTACTTGCAAATAATAATATTGAAAATCCCTTATATGCTCACATGGAAACACTAACTTTTGCTGCCAATAGCAAAAATATTGATGTTTACTCTATGGCCTTTATGGATAATGATATTAGTAATTATTATGACTTAAAAGATTTAGATGGCAATCCTTTATCTTTAGATGATGAAGGAGCAATAATTACTGAAAAAATTGCTGATATATTAAATGTTTCAGTTGGTGATACCATAACTCTCCGAGACAATAACAATGAAATATATGTAATAAAAATTTCTGGAATTAGTAGAAATTATATTAATAATTATGTTTATATGAATATTAACTATTACAATTTAGTTTTTGGGGATATCTCTTATAACACAATTATTGCTAACATCAATGATTTAGGTGATACCCTTCTTGCAAGTAATTATTTTAGTAATATTCAATATACAGAAGATAGTGTTTCAACTCTGCAAGATATTTTTGATAGTATGAACCATATAGTTTTCTTAATAATTGGCTTCTCATCAGTACTTGCTATTACAGTTTTATATAACCTAACAACTATTAATATTTCGGAAAGAACTAGAGAAATAGCTACACTAAAAGTCCTTGGTTTTAATGATAAAGAAATATCTATGTATGTTTATAGAGAAACAATTATTTTAACTATTATTGGTATAATTATTGGCTTAATCTTAGGTATTGGTCTAAATGCCTTTGTCTTAACTGTTGCCGAGACTGATGAAATAATATTCATTAAACAAATACATTATTTAAGTTATATTTTAACAGTTGTAATTATGATTATATTTACTATAATTGTTCAAATAATTACTAACTTTATCCTTAGAAAAGTAAATATGATTGATTCATTAAAATCTGTGGAATAAAAAAAAGGTCTTACGACCTTTTTTATTCTGCATTCTTTTTATCTTCTTTTTTATCTTTAGATTTTACAAAACCATAATGTTCTCTAATCTTTTGTTCAAGTTCATCACGAAGATTAGTATTTTCTTTTAAATAAGCCTTAACATTTTCTTTACCTTGACCTATTTTTTCACCGTTATATGAATACCATGCTCCACTTTTATCTAGAATTGCTAAATCACTAGCAATATCAATAATTTCTCCTTCTTTAGAAATACCTTCCCCATACATAATATCTACACTAGCAGTTTTAAATGGTGGAGCAACTTTATTTTTAACTACTTTAATATTGGTTTTATTACCAATTATTTGGTCTCCCATTTTAATTTGTTCACCTTTTCTTACATCAAGACGAATTGTTGAGTAAAATTTAAGAGCTCTACCACCTGGTGTAGTTTCGGGATTACCAAACATTACTCCAACTTTTTCACGAAGTTGATTAATAAATATCGCAGTTGTTTTAGTTTTGTTCATAGTACCTGATAATTTTCTTAAAGCTTGGGACATAAGTCTAGCTTGTAAACCAACATGAGAATCTCCCATTTCCCCATCTATTTCCGCTTGGGGAACTAATGCAGCAACTGAGTCAATTATAATTAAACTTACTGCTTCACTTTTAACTAAAGCATCACAAATTTCTAAAGCTTGTTCTCCAGTATCTGGTTGACTTAATAAAAGTTCATTTATATCAACACCTAAATTTTTAGCATATACAGGATCAAGTGCGTGTTCTGCATCAATAAATGCTGCTCTACCTCCAGCTTTTTGTACTTCTGCTATAGCTTGCAATGCAACTGTTGTTTTACCACTTGATTCCGGTCCATATATTTCTATAATTCTGCCCTTTGGGTAACCTCCAACACCTAAAGCAACATCAATTGCAATAGAACCACTAGATACCACATCCACTTCAATATGTTCATTATCCCCAAGTTTCATGATAGCACCAGCTCCAAATTGTTTTTCAATATCTGCTAGAACTTGTTCTAGTGCCTTATCTTTATTCTTTTCATCTTTAACTGATTTCATTATTCCTCCTAATACTCTGATACAAATTAATTGTAATATACTTTAAAAAAAATGTCAATATTTTTTTGCAAATATTTGTTCGCTTACATTAGAAAAATAAATAAGCAAAAACATTCGCTTATTTATACCTATTCATTTGTTGCATAACTTGTTTAACTTGTTTTTGACTTGGCTTTCTTCCCATACTACTCATCATCGCCTCAATCATTTTTTCATTAATCGGTGGATTTTTATCAATTTGTTTTTTCAAGAAATATCTTGCTAGAAAAAAACCAATTATTAAACCTACAACAAGGCCAATTACTAAATATAATATAAGTTGTCCCAAAATTATCACCTCACTTTAATTTTACTATAAATTCTCTATTTTAACAACTATTCTTTATAATATCTTTGATTTTTACTTGTTGGTTTATTCTCATCAGTCATTTTAATTAAAAATCAAATTATCTTAGGTGTTATCTTAGGTGCTATCTTAGGTGTTATAATCTCACTAATTCTTCTAACCAAAAATAATCTTTATTTTCAAAATCACAAGCAAATAGCTCATTAAGAGGTAAAAATTTTCTAATATTTTTATTAATAATATTAGTTTTAAGTAAAATATGAGAATTACGCACCCAAATATTTGTCTCTTCCTTGCGATATTTATTAACTATTTTATGATTATCACCAATTTTCATATAAAAATCATTATCTTTATTTTTATCATAAATAAGTCTATTATATTTTAATTTATCTATTGGTACAATTAAATCATCTAGCATTTCTTTTCCATAACCAATATTAGCCTTATCAAGTAAATATATCCCTTCTAAAGATTTGAACAAATTATAAGGAGATTCCCTCAAAAGTAATGTCATTTCCCGATTAATTCTAAAAATATAAAAAGTCCGCATTATTATCACCCAAATATATGATAACACACGGAACTTAAAAAATTTGTCAGATTATGTCGATAGATACATCTTTTGTTAAATTACTTGCAATACTAGCTAAAATAGTAGCTTTATCAAACTTTAAATATTTGGCAACATCTTCACTTTTACCACTCATACCAAAACGATTTATACCAAAAATATACTCTGGACGAGTCGCAAAGCGATTCCAAATTAGACTTGAACCCGCTTCAATGACAAATGTTGGAATATCTTTTGGAAGTAATTGTTCTTCGTATTTTGGATTTTGCTTTAAGAATAGCTCCATCGAAGGCATTGATACTACTCTTGTATCAACACCCATAGCAAATAACTCTTTACTTATATCCATAGCCATTTCTACTTCTGAACCTGTTGCAATAATTATACCATCCAAACGGAATTTTTCTTTTCTAATCATATATGCCCCATATTTAACAAATTTAGCATTGGTATTTTTAAGCTTACTCCTTTTTTCTTTGCTTACTACTAAAGCAGTTGGACAGTTGTTTTTAAGTATATATTCCCATGAACCCATTATTTCATTAATATCTGCTGGACGAAATGTTATGAAATTTGGTATACTCCGAAGCATTGTTAATTGTTCAACCGGTTCATGTGTTGGTCCATCCGCACCTACATATATTGAATCATGAGTATAAATATAAGTAACTGGTAAATTCATTAAAGCAGACATCCGTATCGCTGATTTGTGATAATCACTAAAACTTAAGAATGTCGAACCAAAAACCTTTAAGTTTGATAAAGCCATACCATTAAGAATTGCTCCCATAGCATGTTCTCTAACGCCAAAATAAATATTTTTACCCACTGGATTATCAGGACTTTGAATAGTTGATTTATCTAAATTTGTTTTACAACTAGATGAAAGATCTGCTGAACCACCAAGAAAGAATGGACTCTTTGGTGATATAAAATTCATTATTTTATGATTACTTTCTCTTAATGATTCACTATATTCATCACTTATTTTAAATTTTGTATCATCAAAATCAATTACAAAAGCATTACGTTCAAGTAAATTAAATAAGGAATTTAAACCAAAATTATTTGTTTCTTTAATATCTGTATATTCTTCTTCCCAATTTTTAAAAATAACCTCCATTCTTTTATTAATAGTATTTAATATATGATCTTTATATTTCAAATCTACTGTAAATGGTTCACTAGTTATTTTATAAATTTCTCTTAAGTTATTTAAATCTTCTTTACTTAAAGGCTTTCCATGGACTTTATTAGTACCTTCCAACACAGAATCTTTTCCAATTATAGTATGACATATTATAATACTTGGTCTATCACTTTTTTTTGCTTGTTTTATAGCCCTAGAAACTTCACTATAATCATTAGCATTTTTAACCTCAAATATATCAAAATCTAGTGCTTCAAAACGAATAGCAATATCTTCAGTAAAAGTTATATCAGTATCACTATCTAAACTTACATGATTAGCATCATATAAAATAATTAATTTATTTAAATTTTGGGTACTAGCAAAAGATAATGCTTCATAACTAATACCTTCCATTAAATCACCATCACCACAAAAACAATAGGTATAATAATCAATTAATTTGGTATTTTTCTTTTCAATATTAGCAATAGCATTTAAGTAACGTTCTGCCATAGCCATACCAACCGCTATACCAATACCTTGACCAAGCGGACCAGTTGTTGCATCAACTCCAGGAGTAACTTTGTATTCTGGGTGCCCCGGAGTTAGAGAATTAAGAAATCTAAATTGTTTTAATTCTTCAATATCAATATCAAATCCCGCATGATAAAGCATAGAATAAAGTAATGCTGAACCATGTCCTGATGACATTACAAAACGATCCCTATTTACCCAATCTGGTTTACTAGGTATAACATTTAAATGATCCTTGTATAAAGCATATAAAATTGGAGCAGCACCCAAAACTATTCCTGGATGTCCACTTCCTGCTTTATCAATCATGTCTATTGCTAACATTTTAATACTATTAATAGCTTCATTATCAATTTTACTCATATTTTCACATCCTCGTATTCTAATAATACCATAAATCTGAAAAAAAATAAACAACTCTATAGTTGTTTATCTTTGAATAAAACATAAGTTTAAAATAAATAGGAAAGATGCTCCCACTTTAATCGGTGCTTTAAACTTAACACATTCATATAAAGCCACAAATTTATCAGCACTAGTAACTATAAAACTTCCAACATTATTAGGCATAACACTAGTAAATGGAAACATATGCGATTCAATAATATTAGCTTGTTTTTTAGTTAAATTAAAATTATCTTGAGCATTTTTTAAAGATATAGCAGGATGATTTAAAAACGCTTTATTTGTAACTTCATCATTTTTAAAAAAGTCATGTAATAATGCCGCTCTAGTAATTTCTTCATAATTTTTCACTTTTAGTTTTTTGCAAGTTTGATATGTAACCTTAGCTACATTCAATGAGTGATCAAGTCTTGAAATGCCATGATGAATCTCATATTTTAATGCAATAAACTCTTTATTTTTAAGTATATCATTAACAATATTATTAAATTCTATTTCTTTTTTTAATGTCATTTTTACCTCACGTCTATAAATTATATCACTTTTGGGACACTTTTTGAACTACTTTTAACTATTTTTTGTCAATATCTTGCAAATTTATATTATTTTCCTCCAAAATTCGTAATATTTTTTGCTCTATTTTAGTAATTTGCATCATTTGTTCATGTAATACTTCCAATATTAGTTCACTTTTTAAATCAATTCGATAATCATTTTTACTACGCATACTATCTTTTTTAGCTTCCCTATTTTGACTCATCATAATAATAGGAGCTTGCAAAGCAGCAATGCAAGATAATACCAAATTAAGTAATATAAATGGAAATGGATCAAAACCTTTTAAATATTCATTTAAAAACATCCAAAAGAATAAAAAAAGAACAAAAACAATTATAAAAGGCCAAGAACCTACAGTTGCTGCAACCACATCTGCAAGTTTATCCCCAAAAGTTCTTTTTTCATCTTCTAACTTATCAATATCAATTGCCAAAGGTTCATCAATTAACATTTCGATTAATTCTTCTTCATCATCAGTTTTCAAATCTTCTTTCAATAAATCTTTAACTATTTCTTTTTTTCTAGCTTTATCATCATTCAATTAGGCACTCTCCGTATTCAAATTAAAGCGATAATGGCCCACTATTTTTTTACGAGTTAAACCATCTTCTTCATAATTATGATACCCATCATGATGAATTATATAACTAATTCCTTCATTATTTCTTTTATCACTTACAATACCAATATGGTCTTCATAAACAACAATATCTCCACCTTGCCACGATTCATAATCTTGAGCATCAACAGTTAAACTTTCCGTATATTTCTCTAAAAAAACTCGAATATTACGAACCCGTCGAAAATCTATATTAGAATCAATTATCTCTATATCATAATCACTTTGATTTTCCCGAATATCTTCATCAATCATTTCTTTAAAGTCATATCCGGCTTCCTCAAGAGCATACCAAATCAAATCAGTACAAACGTAATTACCATCATCAGGATATCCTCCAGTATAATAATCACTTTTATATTTAGGATTCATTGCAATAAAACTTCTTGCCCCATTTAAAATATCAGTATAATCATCTATTCCATCAGAATCATAATCAACATCACTTTTTATAAAGGAAACTTCTATATTTGATGTCTTCCACCTATCTAAATATCCAAGTTCATTTACACAAATTAAAGCTAATAACAAAATTAAGAATAATACTAAAAGATGACCAAATCTTAGAAAAAATTTCATTATTCCTCCTTAATGCGAAGTAAGAATTTAGAAGCAATACTATCTTTATCTCTATTTTTAACATAGAAAAATCCAATTACACAATAAATTATTGCCCCAATAAAGTTAACAGCTAAATCCTCCATAGTATCAATTAAACCAATGTCTAAATATCCATCATTTATTACATATGTTGTTCCATCACTAGTAACAATACTAGATTCTGTAATACCATCAACATGTATTGCCACATTTTCTCCCGTTTCATTTAAAGAAACTGAAGATATTTTTTCAACAACAGTATCTTTTTGCATATCAGTTTTAAAATATACATCTACTCCATATTCAAAAAATTCCCACAATACTCCGATAGTCATAGAAAAACAAAATCCAACTATTGCTACAAATATTGGTGATAAATTTAAATGAAACTTTTCTGTTCGATTTAAAATATCAATCAAAGAAAATCCAATCGCCGCACATAAAAAGCCATTAATTGTATGTAAAATTGTATCCCAATGCGAAAACAAATTAAAGAAATTTTGCATTTCTCCCAAAATTTCCGCTGCAAAAACAAATAAAAATACAACTATTTCTAATGTTTCTGGCATCTCAATATTAAACTTTCTTTCAATAAAACCTGGTATTAAAAATAAAATTAAAGTTAATACACAATAAAAGGCATGTTCATAATTACCACGAATTAATTGTAATACTAAAGTTACTAATATTAAAAATCTTAAAACAAAATAAACAATAAATGCCTTTTTATGATGTTTCAATTCATATTTAATTTCTTTTTTTATATTTCTTTTTTTCTTTTTTTCCATCTTTGACACCATCCATAATAAGTATATCATATTAATAATTTTAACACAACATAACCATTTGGGCGTATTAACAAATTATTAAAATAAACTGTACACTTGTTTGGGGTATAAAAAAAGCCCATATCGGACTTAAATTTCAAAATGGTCGAGAAGACAGGATTTGAACCTGCAACCCCTTGGTCCCAAACCAAGTGCACTACCAAATTGTGCTACTTCTCGTTATCCTAAAAAATGGTACGCCCAAAGGGATTCGAACCCCCAACCTCTAGATCCGTAGTCTAGCGCTCTATCCAATTGAGCTATGGGCGTAGAATTTCTGGGTGCACTATAATTATATTACACAAAGAGCAAAAATGCAACCATTTTTGCTTATTCTTTGCTTATTTTTGATTAAAGTAGCGCTGTTGGGGGTTCGTTTAGATATATAAAAATATTAAAAAATTGCAAATTTGCAATTTTTATACTCCTAAAGCAATATGTTTTTTCTTTAATATGTATTTTCTTAAAAAATCTACCGGAAAAACAGTTAGAGCTAAAATAAATACTAATAAAAGTTCATTTAATTCAAGTCCATAAGTTCTAAATATATCTCCCCCATTATAGATAATATAAAGTTGAGCAATAAAGATAAAGCTAAATATTGCTACAAATACTTTATTTTTAGATAAGCTAGCAAATACATTTATTCTGGAAGTTCTGGCATTAAAGGCATTAAATATTCCCATGAATATGAACATTGCAAAGTAAGCAGTCATTAAGTATTCATTATTTTCACTAGGTCTAATAAAATCTTTAACTATAGGAAGTTTCAAAAATAATATACAAAGAATTGCACAATAAAGACCCGTCCAGATGATTTCACTATACATATATTTATTCATAATTGGTGTATTCTTCTTCTTTGGTGGTTCTTCCATATATTCTTCAAGTGGTGCTTCATATGAGAAGGCTATGCCTGAGAATGTATCCATAATCATATTAAGCCAAAGCATTTGAACAATTGTAATTGGAGTCGATATGCCAATTAAAGAACCAACTATTGATAAAATTAAAGCACAAGTATTAACAGTTAATTGATAAATTATGAATTTACGAATACTTTTAAAAATTGTTCTTCCATATAAAATAGCTTTACTAATCGATAAAATATTATCATCTAGTATTACAATATCTGCAGCTTCTTTAGCAACATCAGTTCCACTCCCCATTGCAAAACCAACATTAGCTTTTTTTAGAGCTGGAGCATCATTTACACCATCTCCAGTCATACCCACAACTAAAGACATATCTTCAATTATACTTACCAAACGACTCTTATCATTAGGTAAGGCTCTTGCAACAACTCTAATATCACTTAACTTTTCTTTTACTTCTTCATCACTCATTTTAGCAAGATCACTACTAGTTAATACAATTTGTTTATCATTAGTGATTAAACCAACCTCTTTAGCAATAGATGTGGCTGTATCTATTGCATCCCCTGTAATCATAATAGTTTGAATACCTGCACTTTTAATAAGTCTAATTCCTTCGAATGCTTCCCGCCTTAACTCATCTTTAATATTAACAAAACCTAAAAATGTTAAATTATCCATGCTTTTGCCATAAGCAAAAACTAAAACTCTACCAGATTTTTTAGTATACTCTTCTACTTTTCTTTTTATAATAGCAGTTGAAAATAATTTACTTTCTTTATTATTACTATTTAGGATATTTTTACATTTTGGTAAAATTACTTCTATTGCTCCTTTAATCAAAATAGTACCATCATCTAAAATAATACTACTATATTTATTAGCACTATCAAATGGAACTTTTTTAACAATATTAGCATTTATACTACTATTAATTGTAATATATTCAAGTATGGATCTATCGGTTGAATTTCCTCCGATTACTTTAGAATCACTAATCACACTAGCATTATTATAAAAAAGTGATTTATAAACCATTTCATAAATAGGATATTTTTTTAACATATTAAAATCTTTAAATACTTTAAAATCTCCACTAACAAATTCTGTTACTTTAAGTGTTCCTGTTGTAAGTGTTCCTGTTTTATCAGTAAGAAGCACATTTAGACTCCCTGCCGTTTCAATTCCAACTAACTTTCGTACCAATACATTATCCTTAAGCATTTTTTTCATATTGCTAGATAGCACAAGAGTAATCATCATGGGAAGACCTTCAGGAACAGCTACAACTATAATTGTAACTGATAAAGTTAGAGCATAAATTAAATGATTGAACATTACAGGAAAATCAGTAATTGTTGCCATAATTAAATCATAATCAAAATTATTATCAATAACTATACAAGAAAATAGATAAGAAATACTAGCAAGAATTGCACCACAATATCCTATTTTACTAATAGTTTTGGCAAGTCCTCTTAATTTTAATCTTAAAGGACTTTCGGGAATATCTTCTTGCAACTCTTGAGAAATTTTGCCCATAATGGTTTTATCACCAACTAATTCTACTTGCATTTTGGCATTACCATTATATACAACTGACCCCCGATATACTTTGCTATTAATTTTCTTTTTAGCTTCTTTTGATTCTCCATTTAAAGCCGATTCATCAACTGACAAATTACCACTAATAAGTACACCATCAGCAGGAATTTTATCACCACTATTTAAAATTACAATATCTCCCACAACAACTTCTCCAGTAGTTATTTCGACAACTTTGCCATTTCTTATAACTTTTACTTTACCCTTTAATGCATCACTTTGCAAACGATTAAAAGCTTGCTCTGAGCCATATTCGGAGATAGTGGAAATAAATGATGCTAAAAATATGGCAATAAGTATCCCTATTGTTTCAAACCAATCAAAATGTCTAAATAAAACTATGACCTTAATAGCTAATGCAATAAGTAAAATTTTGATGATTGGATCAGCAAAAGATTCAAGCAATAAATGCCAAAAAGTATTCTTTTTTACCTCTGTTATTTCATTTGTTCCGTGTTCTGTTCTGCTTTTAATTACTTCATTATCACTAAGTCCCATATGCTTGTCCTCCCAAAACAAGTATATGAATCTTAATTTAAAAAAATGTAGATTTTTATTCTACATTTCCCCTTTATAAAAATAAATATTCATTGCATCATCAGAATATTTTGGTTTTGATACATCAATGTTTAGTATTTTACCAATATAATAAACGATAAATTGTGATGCAATTAAAAGATCAAATTCCGCAAGTATTCCATTATATCTACTTTCAATAATTAAATTCTTATCTTTCAAATATTTAATTAATTCTACTTCATATTTACTAGTAAATTTTTGTTTAAAATAAATGGAATGTATATTATTTAAATTTTCATAATTAATGAATCTTCCATGAGAAAAATTCTTTTTTTCATGCATTATACAATTAAATACACCAGATTCAATAATTTTACTCTCTAAATCATAACAAGCACTATCAGTATAGTCTCCTCGGAAAATATTTATTAAATTGTGTTTTTTTATTTCATTTATAATTTCTTTGTTCAAAATTTGATTCAAATAATTCTTCCAATAAGTTATAGATTCTTTGACAAAGTTATTTATATCAAATGTATTATCAACTATATTATAGTAATATTTAAAAAATATTGCCGCAGGTACTACTGCTCCCTCAAATGATAAAAAACCTCTTTCTTTTCCTTTATTTGTTGATGTTTTATAACATAAAATGTTTTTCTTTGTTATTCCTGTTTTTAAAACTATATTTTTAATATCTCCTTTAGTAATAATATACATGTTTTTCTTATCAAAATCTTTAACACTATTAATAATATCATTAGTTGTGCCAGAATAAGAAAATAAAATAACTTTATTTATATTTTGATTATTTCGATATAATACATCCCTAGGATATAAAGCATAGGTGTTACAGCCATATAATAAATTAATAATTTTAGATGCAAAATAAGCTCCCGCATAGGAACCACCTGTTCCAATAAACAAACAATTATCATTTTCATTAAAACCTATATTATTCACCATTTTACTAGCAGAAGAATTAAGAGCATTAATAATCCTAGATTCCAAATTATTAATGTTTATATTGCATCTTTTAATAGTTTTTCTTTTTATATAAATTAAATTATCACAAGTACAACAATTATCCATTTTTTTAATTTTAAACAATGTATTAATATGTCCTCTAGCCCCCATAACAGATACTACTTTAGAAGTTAATTTATTAGAATTTTCATACCATTTTCTAAATAAATTACTATCATATTTAAAATTATTTTTAATAGCATCTTTTATTATGCTAGAAATAAAAGCATCACCCGCCCCAGTAGAATCAACAACTTTTCCTTTATAAATCAAATCAAAATTATACTCTTTACCACTTTCTATAAATGTAGCACCATTTTCACCTCGAGTTATACTCATAAATCTCGGTTTAAGTAAATTATATAACTCTACATCATCCTTTAATTTTAATCTATTTAACAAATATTTACTAACTCTTTCATTAAAATTAATTATTTCAAACTTATTTGCTAACTTATCAATTATCTCTTGATTAGACAAGACTTCAAATTCAAAATACTGTCCTAAATCAATTATTTTTTTATTATCAGTTTTATCAATAATTGTTTGATTTTTATTATTTAAATTATCAAATATTAAAATATCGTCATGTTTAATATTATCAATAATGTTTTTTATATCAATTAAACTTTCTTCATACCATTTTTTATTTTGACAAAATGGACATCTTTTTTTGGAAACAAAGGTTAACTTACCATCATTATCAAAATAAGATACATGAAAAGTACGAGTTTTAACATTATCTAACATTTTTATATTATCTATATCTACACCTAGTTTTTTTAAACTTTCAATTGCTATTTGCCCTTGAATATCATTACCGCATACTCCAAAAACTGAAACAGGTATTTTCATTTTTGCTAAATTAGCAATAATGTTATGAGATGTCATACCTCCGTTTATTCCCAATAATTTTTGATCTTTGTAATAATAATCAACTACTAAATCACCAATACTTACTACTCTCATTTTACTAATCTCCTTTTATATTCTCCAACTTCACTATATTCATTAAAATCATGATTTTTTACTAAACACTCTATTATCTTTTTTCTATTTAAATCAAACACGCCTAATGTATCAGTATAATTAATAGTACCATTTTCGTACTTCCATTCATTATCTTTCCAACTATAAGGACTATTAAAGCATAAACCATATATATAATCAAAAAACAAATGATAATCAACGGCTGCTGGATTATCTAAAAACATCTGATTAATTCTATTAATGCTAGGATATCTAACAATACAAACATTTTTAACATGAATATCACAATCATACAAAGAGTTAATAGCTAATTGTAAGGTTTTACCGGTTAAAACATTATCATCAAACAAATCAACAGTTAATCCTTTAAAATATTCAGAATTTATTAATCCTCCAAAATCATTTATATTGAAATTCCTCAAATCAATAAGCTGTTTATTGGTATAACCAGATACTTTCTTGTTAAATTTTAAAAGAAATAATTTTTCGACCTTGTTTTGATTTATTATTTTAGTTAATATTGGCAATTCTATGCCACCATAACTTAGTCCGCACGCACTACTAACTTCATTATTGTTGCTTTTCTCCTTATATAAAGACACCGCTACATAGTTTTCTCCAAAATTATCGATTTCTCTATAAGCTCTATAATCTTTTGAATAATCCACTTTCTCTTCATTATTAATCTCAATTTTTAGATTATCTTCCAAAACAATTTTTGTATTAATTATATTTTCAATAATCCAATCTTTACTTATAATATATTGTGGATGAAAACATATTTTACTCATCATTTTATCAACTTCAAATAAAGAATTATAAATACTAAAAATTTGTTTTTCATTACTTGAAGAAATATCTAACAAAATATTATTATCATAATAATTTGAAAATAAATTATGATTTAACAAAACAAGTAGGACATTTCTACAATTATCTAAAATACCTAGTAACATTTTTTTATTAATTTGATTATTTAAATTATCGGCTATTGAAACTGCCTGTATTGAATTGTTTAAAAAAATTAAATAATTTTGATGCCAATTCAATATATCATTTTTTGATGTAACATCAACGCCATTATTACTTATTCGATTTGATATAAAATAATAATAAGTACTAGATCCTCGTAAAAGGTAATTATTGTCATCTCTAATTGAATAAATTTGATTCCCGTTAATTGATGCCTTCCATAATTCTTTTAAGGAATTATTTTCTAAAAGTTCCCATTCATACATTGGTATTTTAACACTCCCACTGAATTTATCAAACAAATCATCTATACCATTGCATTCATTAAAATTTTTATTAATAATTTCATTATACTTATTTAATAATTTCTTTCTGCCTAAAACAATATTTTTTTCTATATTAGCAAATTGTCGTTGATAAGTAAGTTTATCAGCTTTTTCCAAACACACTGTAGGCAGAATTTTAGCACTTTTTACCAACTGAAGTGTGGCATCTACTCCTTTTATTATATTACCATATTCATCAAATACAGGAAAACAAGAATTTATAGAACCATTTGTTTTATCTACGCTATATCCCTGATTACAATTAAGCATTGCATAATCATTTCCACGTAAATCACCACAATCACCAACTCTCATCATCGAATTCTTAGGTACACCTATTATTTCTTCTGCTCTTTCAATAGCCTTATCTTTAGTAGCGGTGCCTATTTGAATAACTGCTTTATTTTTATACATACCTCTAGTTAAATGAATTTCATGAAAATCATTATCTTGTATAAAGGTTTCAATACTATCAAACACCAAATCTATCTCTTTTTTTTCATTTGTATTAAATACAATTCTAATATTTATAATTTCATCAGTTTTTAAATCTTTAGAATATGTAACATTAAAACAATCATCGTATAAATAATTCTTTTTTATATTATCAATCATTTTATTTATGTTTGACAATTGATTTAATTCTTCTTTTGTAGAAATATAAACACTTTCATTTAAAAATTTTTCTTTAGATGTATTTTTACTATAAAATAATCTGGCCCCATCATTAGTCAAAACATATATTCTCTTTATATCATTATCAGTTATATTTTTGGCATATTTAACACTTTCATATATGTCATTTTTCAAATCGTTCAGTCCGGTTTCACCACGTCCAGTAATAAATACTACTGGAATTTTTTTTCTTAATAAATTTATAATCATTTCTATCGCTCTATCATCAATTGACTTTGAATCTTTAACAGTTAAAGTACCATCAATATCAAAACAAACAGCATTATATTTTTGTTTTAAAGATTTTTGATAATTTCTAAACAATAATTCTTCTTTTCTCATATGTACTACCTCTTAGTTAAAAATTCTAAACTCCTAACTCTTCCATGTGTATCTTTATCAATAGTAGAATCAAATATTAAACCGGAACCACCATTTTCAATCCATTCTCTAATATTTTTTTCCGAATCATCAATAAGTAACTGATTATTTGGTATAATAACTTGATACTTTTTTATTCCAGGCGGAACAAAGAATACCGGACACATAATGTTTCTATTTTCTCTTAAATCCTCGATTTTCACTTTCATTTCATAAAGAGTGTGAATTTTTGTTAAAATTGCAATTTTTGTTTTCATTTGTTCAAGTTCTTTTATTATTTCAACAGAATCATTAATTGAATTGGCCTCTCTAATAATATAATCCCATTCTTCAGGATTTAAATTTGTATATTCAAAATATTTGTCAAACTCATTTTTATTTTTATGATCTCGTAGCCCCAAATCATATTTTCTCTGTAACATTCTCTCTTCCGAATTCAAAATAACTCCATCAAAATCAATAAAAATATAATCATTCATCATAATCATTTTTCTCCTTGAAAATATTATATCACAACAAAATGAAATATTTCGTCTTAATTATTTTATATTAACAATCCTTTTTAATTCAAAATGTCTTATATCATTTCTCAACTCACAAAATGCTGTAATATAAAAATCATCTTTATATTTAAACAAATGGAGTGGATGAATTGTTCTTTTTGACTGTCCGCCATCAATATCATTATATATAATTTCAACTTTTTCATTTTTGCTGATTGCAGATTCAATTATTTTTTCTGTTTCTCCTGGTATATCAATATCTATATTTGAAATATATTTACTTTTCTCATCATAAATTGAATACATTTTTTTGGCTTTATCTAAAAATTTACTAAATTTATCCATGTATTCAAAATTATTTTCGGATAAAAAATTAGCTATGTTTTCTAATAATTGAATATCATATTTATTAACATTAATATAATTTTTTACTTTATCAATCATAAAATATCCACCATTCGGCCCCTTAAAGCTTTCAATGACAATTCCATTATTACAAATTTCATTTTTATAATAGCGAATCATCCTTTCTGTTACTCCAATTTTTTCAGATAACTCTTTTAATGTATATATATTTCCTGTATTTAATAAATCTATCATATACATCATATTTGACAACTTTCCCATTTTTCTACCTCCTCCGAATTAATTACATAATATTATAACACACAATCATCTTTCACATTAATATAGTTATTTAAAAAAATGTAGATTTTTATTCTACACTTTCTATAATTTCTAATAGATAATCATAATTATAAGTAACCTGATAAAAATTATCATTATAGGTTATTATATCACCATCAAGAAATAATATTGTGTTATTATCGCTATCTAAAAATTCTAAACTGTAATTGCTACTTGTTTCACTTTGAGTTGTTATATCACTAGCACTAATTGATTTAATTGGAGCATCATTTATTAATGCGACAATATCAGCAACTGCATCAGGATTAGTGATAAATAAGATTGCTTCGTTTTCGTCTTCTTCATCTACAGTATAATTTTCAACTCTTATAATTTCTGTAAGTGATAAATCTGTGTGTAATTTATTTATCTCGGCCTGTTCTTCTTCATTTTGTTTGATAAGTGCATAAATAAAACTAATTATTAGTATCATTAATATTATAGCTAATACTATTATAAAACTTTTTTGTCTTCTATCCATTTATATCACCATACTTCTTCTTTATTTTAACACAATCAGCCAAAATAACAAGTATTAAATTGGATTAACATGAATAATTGTAACATAAATATCATCTAGGGCACTTATTTCTTCTTCTAGTTTGTTGGCAATATCGTGAGATTCAAAAGTACTTAAGTTGCCATCAACAAATATAGTAAATGACACTTGATATAAATAACCAACTGGTGTTGCATTAAAATGTTGAATCTTTTTTACTTCTTTATATTTTTTTATTATATCCATAACTTCCTTTTTAGTATTTTCATTCATTGCTTTATCCATTAAAACATCATAACTAGCTATAAATATTTTAATACCTGTAATTAATATAAATATAGATATACCAATACCCACAACACTATCTACAAAACTAATACTATAACACATGCATATTCCTGATAAGAGCGTAAAAAAGGTTACTACCATATCATTACGATGATCTTTTGAATTAGCTAGTATTAATAAATTATTATGTACTTTAGCAACTTTATTAGTATATAAAAATAAACCTAACTTAACTAATATAGTAACAATACAAACTATAATATACCAAATAGAGAAATTATAGTTACTTGGATCAAATAAAGATACAATTGAATCTTTAAATACTGTTATAGCTACTAAAATAATTAATACACTTATAAGCATTGAATATATATACTCCGCTTTTCCATGACCTAAATGGTGATCTTCATCCCTAGGTTTACTAGCTACTTTATTACCTATAAAAGTAAGAATTGATGAGATTATATCACTAGCACTATTAATACTATCAGCAATCATTGCTTGACTTTTAGTAAGCATGCCAACAATACCTTTTATAATAAGCAAAAAAAGATTGCCAAGTATACCTAATATACTAGCAATTTTTCCAGATTTATATCTATTCATTGTTATCTCCTTTAAATATTTTATATTCATGTTTTAAATATGTAATATATTTGATTAAATCACTATAATCTATTGCTATAGTTGTTGTATTAGTATTTAAATGAACTAATAATTTATTGTTTACTAAAGATTCATCTAAAATAATACATACTAAATTAGATGTATCATTAATAATACCTAGAGGTGTTACTCCACCAGGTATTAATTTTAAAATATTTTCTAATTCTTCACTACTACCAAAATGTAGTTTTTTAACTTCTAAAAACTTTTCTAATGCTTTGATATTAGCTTTATTAGTATCTTCAAATACATATAAATAATATTTACCTAAATTATCTTTTAAAAATAAATTTTTACAACCAATACCATTTATTTTTTCTTTAATAAACTGAGCTTCCTTAGAAGTATACACTGGTTTATGGGTAACACTAGCATACTTAATATCTAAAAACTTTAATAAATCTTCCATACTACATAATATTATTTAGAGTTTTTTCTAATATTTTTTTAACATCTCTTTCATTAAATGGTTTAAGTAAAATATCAATAATTGGATATTTATAAGCTTTTTCAATTGATTCTTTATCATCAACGCCAGTAATTATACTTGTTGGGTATTTGGTAAATAAATCGTGTTCTTTAAAATAATCAAGTACTTCAAAACCATTAACATTTGGCATATTTAAATCAAGTAACATAGCTTTAATTTTAGTATTTTTCTCAGGATCATTAATAATATCTAGAGCTTCCTTACCATCATTTGCTACAATTACTTTGAAATCATCTTTAAATATTTTTAAAATAAAGTTTCTAATTATATTAGAATCATCTACAACAAGTATTGCTTTATCATGATTAGTTGGTTTTTGGTACTCTTCTTCAGTTACTCCCCCAATACCCATATATTTTTTAACCAAATTTACTATTCTGTTGGCCTCAATCATTAATTCATCAAAATGTTCTGTAACAAAGTACATATCATTTGCTTTACTCTTAAGTTCATGTTCATAAGCAATTTCTGCTAATTTTTCAAAACCAAAATAACGGGCATCACTTTTTAGAGAGTGCACTTGAATTGCATAATTAGCCATATCTCCAACTTCTTTGTAGTTTTTAATTTTTTGTAACTTATCTGGTACTTCTGCAAGAAAGGTACTTAAAGTATCATCATAAGTTTCCATATCTCCGAATAACTCTAAAGCTTTCTTAACATTAGCTCCATTTTCAATTAATAAATTTACATCTTTCATGAATATCCTCCTTAATCATCATTTAAATATTTATTAATTACTTTATTTAGCTCATTTTTATTAATTGGTTTTGCTAAATAATCATCAAAACCATCACTTAAATATTTTTCGCGCATTCCCGTTAGGGCATTGGCAGTTAGAGCAATTGTGATGATTTTAAAGCCTGGGATTTCTTTTAATTTTTTAAGTGTTTCTACCCCACTCATTTTAGGCATCATATCATCTAATAATATCATATCATATTTTTCGCCATTTTGAATCTTTTCTAAAGCCGCAGCTCCACTTTCGACACTTTCAGTGTCAATTCCGTATGATTCAAGCAATCTCTCAGCTACTTTTAAATTAATTTTATTATCATCAACCAGTAACACTTTTTTATTATGAGTTATTACTTTTTCGCCCAACTCTTCTGTTTCTTCTAACTTAATTGTAGGATTTTTTACTATTCTTTGATCAATACTAACTGTAAATTTAGAACCCTTGCCAAAAACACTTTGAACAACTATTTTTCCATTCATAAGTTCTACTAGTTTTTTAGTAATAGCTAAACCTAAACCAGTTCCTTCGATTGTTACATTTTCTTCTAAATCAAGTCGTTCAAACTTATTAAATAACTTATCAATATTTTCTTTTTTAATTCCTATACCCGTATCTTCAACTGATATTATTAATCTACAAACATTATTTTTAATAACACCACTTATTTTAAATTCAATCCATCCTTCTTTAGTGTATTTAATAGCATTAGTTAATATATTTACACATATTTGTTTAATCCTACTTACATCACCATATAAAACTTTAGGTATTGATGGATCAAAACTTGTTTTAAACTCTATCGGTTTATCACCAAGTCTACCAATAGACAAAGCAACTAACTCATTACACATTTTCGAAAAAACATATTCCGTATTAACTATTTCTAATTTATTTGCTTCAATTTTTGAAATATCCAAAATACCATTAACTATTTCTAGTAAGTTATCTGCAGACATTACTATGTCTTTAACTTCTTCTTTAGCAGAATCAGGAACAGATTCGTCTTCTAATAACAGATTACTAAAACCAACAATAGCATTTAGAGGTGTTCTTATTTCATGAGACATATTAGATAAAAAGTCTGTTTTAGCTTCATTGGCTTTTTCAGCTGTGTCTCTAGCAATATTTAACTGTTCAATCATTTTTATATCAGGGTCTTCAATAGTAAAGTACATTATGTAACAAAGAAGTGCCATAATAACATCATAGATGATTAATCCTTTAAAAATAAGTGATAAAATATATAAAACAATTAACATAATTAGAATTATAAAAATTGCGTAATATCTTTTATCTCCCTTTTTAAAGTTTATAATTGTAAATATGATATTTGCTGCAATTAATAAAGCTACTACGGCATAGCCCATAGTTATAGTTGAACCAACAACATTACGCACAGAACCAACTTCAATTATGTCTACAGTTGTAAAGCAGGTGGCAATATAAAAGAGTATTGTAAAACCAATTATGCAAATAAACAATTTTTTATAGTTTTTCATAACTTTTTTGTACGATATTAGTAATGTATAGGAAAGTAAACACGAAAAAATGATTACAAACATCGTTGAAATTATTTTATTGCAATAATCAATTACTAAATAATAGTCACTGTTTAAAGCATCTAAAGTATTATAAGCACTTACTAAATGGACAAATGTATCAACTGCTGCTGCAATTAAAGCCGCTATTAATATTGCACAATACATTTTATTTTCTACTAAAGGAACCTTCTTTTTAATAAAATATACTGCTGTAAGCAAAGCAATAAATATAAAAGAAAA
Source organism: uncultured Bacilli bacterium (assembly GCA_944332705.1). GTDB lineage: Bacteria > Bacillota_I > Bacilli_A > RF39 > UBA660 > Onthocola_B. Next base: position 44,744 of record CALVKM010000005.1, on the reverse strand, counting down.
TAAAGGTAATTCAAACTCTAACGACATCATTGCACCTCTAATCCTATCATATATTTAAATTATAACATAGCCTGAATCAAAAAAAAAGATTATTATTTAAATAAATTCTAAATAATAATCGTATTTTTCTACTATTTATTCCAAGTTTTATGCATATAATCTTTAAAATCGTATTTTTTATCTTCTTGTCTTCTAACTAAAATTGGTCCCATAATTCCCGCATTTTGGGGAGTTATTTCTATATTATCCATACTTTCTTTTACAGCAAGATATTCTTTTTCGGCAGCATTGCGATATTGAATTAGTTCTTCATCCCAAACATCTCTAGTCCATTTATTTTTTAGGTATTCTGCCCTTCTTTCTTCCATATAATCCATTCTTGGATCATCACTTAAATTTTCTCTAATAATTTCAGTAGAATGATTCACAAGATTAGCATATACCATTGTTGCTAAAACATCTCTTAAATAATCTAATGCAATTTCTTTATTTTCAAATTTACCTAAATCAATTGGGTCTCCAACAGTTACATAAATTTTATCACTACCAAATTCATAGAATGGGGCAATTGGAACAACTTCTACTCCCATGTCTCTAGCTAAAATATATGGGCTTGAAAACAGTCTTTGACAAAGCAAATTTTCAGAGTTATTAAATCCTCCTTCTGGAAACAAGAAAACACTATTACCATTAGCCAAAACTCTTTTCATTTTAGGTATAGCATCATGTCTACTTTTAGCATCTTCTCTATTAACATAAATAAAACCATTTAACCAAGCGGCATAAACTTGTTTATTATTTTCAAGTTGATCTGTAGTTCCAAATAATACATATGCATTTCTATCTATAACTGATAAATTTGTTATTGTATCTTCTACAAACCTATGAGTAGAAACAAATACATATGGTTTATTTTTTTCTAATTTGGGATATCTTTCTACTATTACATCCCCTTTTACAGCTACTCTTAAAATTCGTCTTAATACTGGATTAATAGCTTTTCTAATATCCATTCCAATATCTGAAGTAAAATTATTTACATCTACATCTTTAAACTTTAATAGTCCATAATTTTTCATAATTATCCCCTTTCACATACAAAATTCGTCATTATTATAGTATATTTTTCAAAAAATAGCAACATTTTTGTATCAAATATGATACAATATTGTCAGGTGATACAAATGGATTATGATAAAAATTATATTGAAACTATTTATGATGCTTTTGAGCTTAATGAAATATTTATTAAAGAATTTATTCAATTTAGAAAAGAAAATAATTTAACTCAGGAACTATTTTCTAAATACTCTAATGTTCCACGCGAAAAAATAGCCAGAATAGAATCCGGCTACTCATCTCCAAGTATACTTAGTTTACTTAAGATACTTGCTCCAATTGGTTATACTATAAAAATTGAAAAGGTTAAGAAGAAATAATTATAAAGTAAATAAATATAAATTTTCTTGATAAACATTGCTCTCTAACTTGAAATCAATCTGTTTTAACAGCTCTCCACCGATTTTTTGATAAAACTCATTAGCACTATTTTGAACCAATGTACTTATTAACACATATTTATATTGTGATTTTAAAATTTCAAATGCATAAGCAATTAGATCACTACCTATTCCTTTATGTTGATAATTTTTATCTATATATAATGAATAAATTTCACAATATTCATCAGAGTATCCTTTTTTATTTTTTCCATATCTTAAAAATCCTATAACTTGATTATCTATTTTACAAACAACATATTCATTAATCTTATTTTTACATTTTTCAATACTTTCTTCTTTTTTATTTTTTAATTTTTTTAAAAAATCGGTTGGAAATATTCCTGTATAAGTATTAATCCATTCATTAATATTTATATCAACTATTTTTGAAGCATCTGATATTTTTGCCTGTTCTATTTTCATATTATTTAATATCCTTTCAATTTAAAATTTATTTTTCAATAATTGTTTTAACATTATCATCTAAATTTAAACCAAACTTATTTATATCAATACATAACTCGGTTATTATTTCTGGAGAAACAATATTAAGTTTTTTTAATGACTTTGTATCTATAAGCATAGGAATTTGTACTCCCCCTTGGCGATTAACATCATATTCTTCTTTATCTCCAGTACCTAATACTCCCGATACCCACTCACATAAAAAGAAATGTTGAATAAAATCTGGACCTTTCACTTCATAAATATACTTTATTGGTTTAATATCTATACCGAGTTCTTCTTTACATTCACGAATTACACATTCCTCGTTTGTTTCGCCATCTTCTACTTTGCCACCTGGAAAAACATAGTATTATTGATAATCCCTCTTACGATAAATTAATACAACTTTGTTATCTTTAAAAATAATTGCTCGGCTTGATATTCTCTTATTTAATCCTTTCCTTTAATATTTAAATACAACTAACTACAAATATTATAGCATATCAATTAAACAAAATTAAGACACTTTTTATATAATATTGTAACAATAACACTAAAAATAGCCAAGATAGAATCTGGCTATTTCTTTAATTAAACTAATACTACTTTCTTAAAACTTTTTTTACCCTTCTGAATAATTATTTCATTATCTACAAAATCGTTAATAGTAATCATTTTAGAAGAATTAGTTTCTTTAATACCATTTATGCTTATTCCATTTTGTTCAATCATTCTCTTGCCTTCAGATTTTGATGGAACAATACCTGATTTAACTAATAAATCTGTTATTAGAATTCCATTATCTATAGAAGTCTTATCAAGTTCATAAACATCAATGTTTTCTGGTACGCCACCTTTAGCAACAGTTGCATATCTTTCTTCAGCATATTCAATAAATTCTTCGCCATGATACATTTTAATAATTTCTCTAGCATAAATTTTATGAGCTTCAACTATATCTTTTTCCATTTCAACTTTTACTTTATCTAAATCCATATCAGTTGTTAATCTAAAATAATCAAACAATACATCATCAGGTATTCTCATAGATTTTTCAAACATTATTTCTGGAGATTCATCTATACCAATATAATTACCTAATGATTTGCTCATTTTTTCTTTACCATCTATACCTACAAGTAAAGGAAAACACATTACATCTTGAGGTTCTTGGCCATAATCTTTTTGTAATTCTCTTCCTACTAATAAATTAAAGGTTTGATCAGTTCCACCAATTTCAATATCAGCATGTAAAGCAACACTATCATAACCTTGCATTAAAGGATATAAAAATTCATGTATTCCAATAGGAATATTATTTTTAAATCTTGTACTAAAATCGTCTCGTTCAAGAATTCTGGCCACTGTATATTTTCCACATAATTTAACCACATCTTCAAATGTCATCTTGCCTAACCATTCAGAATTATAAACAATTCTTATTTTTGATGGGTCTAATATTTTAGAGACTTGTTTAAAATAAGTTTCACCATTTTTTTTAGTTTCTTCAAAAGATAATGCCGGTCTTGTTTTAGACCTTCCTGATGGGTCCCCTATCATAGCAGTAAAATCTCCAATAACAAAGACTATTTCATGACCTAATTCTTGTAATATTTTTAAAGCCCTTAAGGGGACAGTATGTCCTAAATGCAAATCAGGTCTTGAGGGATCCGCTCCTAATTTTACTACCAACTTTCTACCACTGTTTAATTTTTCTAATAAAGTATCTTTATTATAAACCTCAACTGTTCTCCTCAAAACCAAATCAATTTTTTCTTCTCTTTTCATTAAAATTCTCTCCTCCTTTAAAATAAAAACCGCAGTTAATTCTTCCTATAAGGACGAATTAATCCGCGGTACCACCTTATTTTATGAATAAAAATTCATACACTTTATTTGGCTATAAAGTAACCACCTATAAACTCATAATGGGTAATTCAATTATATTATATGTTTATTTTCACCAACCATAAACTCTCTATAATATACATAATATAATCTACTATAACATTAATCAACATTTATTTACTTGTTATTTTTTTATATTCTTTTATTATATCAAGCATTTCTTCTACAATAATCTCATTTATTGGATTATCGGGAATACTTTTAATTAATACTTCTTCAATATTTTTCAAAGGAATAGCTATTACTTTAAAATTACCTTTTTTTTCTTTTTCATCTAATTTTAATTTATTATTATCAAAATTTTCATTTGTTTTAACAATAAAATAATATATTTCATTACAACGATTTTTTCCTGAATTGTGATAATTTTTGTTAAAATAAATTATTTTTTCAAATAAAGTACAATTTTCTTTAATAGCATTTATTCCCGTTTCTTCTTTTATTTCTCTTATTAAACATTCCTCTAATGTTTCTCCATCTTCTAAATGTCCTCCTGGAAATTGAAAAGTTTTATGTGAATATCCTAAAATAATATCTTTATTATTAACAATAACAGCTTTAGTCCTAATAATTGTCTCATCTATTTGCTCTTTACTCAAATTATCATAATTATATAAAATTTCTTTCATTGATAATCACCTAACTTTCTCATTTAAAATATAATACCATATCTTTATTAAAAATTAAATAGCATTATAAATTGTATCAAATAAATTATCATATTCTCTCTTTAGATCTTCATCTAAATTTTCATATTTAGATGAAATCATATCTTTTACCCATTTTCTAGCTTCATTATAATTTAATTTATATTCATTGATAGCTAGATAATAAAATATGGTAATATTATTAAACATTGAAATAATATCAGCATTTCTAACACACCATTCTTCTTTAGATATTTCCGTATCTAAAGAACCACTATGATGTATAATACAAAGTTTTACTTTCTCTATTTTTTCTTTATCATAACCCTCTTTTAATAATAATTCTTCTGCTATCTTGGCTCCAACTAGGTTATGAGGTTTATCAATATCCTTTTCTAAAACTTTAGCTATATCATGTAATATAGCACTAATTACTACTATTTCTTTATCGGCATTTACTCTACTTGCTAAATTCTCTGCTATATCAACAACATATTTTACATGATTATCCCAATAGTTATAACCACTTTTATTTTCATATTCTAAAGATTCTTTGATAAAATATTTTTGAATTTTATCTATCACTATCATTCCCTACTTTCTAAATATTTGGCCATTTTATCATATATATCTAATTGTTTTTCAAAGTGTTTAATATTATCCTCTTCACTATTCATAGATTTTGGTTTATCATACCCGTCAAATATGACTATTCTATCAAAAGTAGTACCACTGCCCATAGAAATTTTAGAAATACTGGCTTTTTCAATACTTACAAATTGAATACATTCGCCATTTGGAGTTGCAAATGTTAAACATTCTTTTAAAAGAATTGTTCTATTTTCTTTATCTTCCATTAATTTTAATATTTCTTCACTAGTTAAATAATCATTGATATATCTTAAAAATGGACCAGGAAATCCATTTAGAGATTCGATAAAATAACCAACATCCGATTTTATTACTGGCCTCTCCAGTTTTTCCGCGGCATAAAAAGCCGAATATTTAGATACTTCTTCAACTTCATGCGATTGAATCTCAAAAGTATCCATTTTTTCATGTAATAATTCAACATTGTATTTTTTAAATATTTCACTAGCAACTTGCCACTTACCAATATTGCCAGTAACCATAGTAACTTGCTTCATTCATCCTCCAAAAAAGATTTTGCTCTTCTAAATAATTTTATATAAGTATCAGGATATGTTAGATTATCTGGTAAATCATCAGATAGTAAAATACTAGATGTTTCATAACCTGTTGGTAAATTACCCATCTCTAATACTTCACAAGAGACAAGCAATGCAAAAGTACTTATCTTATAAACACATATTGGAGTAAGTACTACTTTGGTTGCTCCAATTTCTTCACACATTTCTCTTACTGCCGCATCTCGCCAAGATTCATTTTCTTCAATATGTCCTCCAGGTATTTCATAACCATTTCTTTTTTTATTGTAGCAAAAAACAAATTTGTCTTTATACTTACAAACACAAACAACTCTTGTATATTCTGACTCACTACAATATCCTAACTCATATAGTTTTACTTCTAACAATTTTTCTTTCATATCTAAATTATAAACTTTAATCATTTTAATTGCAATAAAAAATATGAAAAAGCAAAGTTGTTTTTCATATTTTTATTTACATTCAATACATATAATTGGCACTAACATTTCATCTTCTGTCATACCACCATGATTACCAACTATAGGTTTGTCTTTCTTACCAGTAGTAGTATAACTAAATGATAAATCTGATGTACTAATAAGTACATAATCACCAAAGAAATCATCAATTCTTTTATGTTTAACTCCCATACCAAGCAAACCACAATTTAAAAATTCTTCTTTAGTATATAAAATATATTTACCCTTAAAGTGTTTATCTAAAGATTTAACAAATTCTTCATGCATATTATCTTTAATAAAAAATGTTACAAATCTAAATTCTATAGATGGTGGCATTTTTAAACAAGCATCAATATCTGGATAATCATTTAAATATACTTCTTTTATATTAACTTGACCATGATCTGCAGTAATAATTATTAAAGTGTCATCTAATTCTTTAGCAAGTTTTTCTAAATTTTTATTAATTTTTGTTAAAACTTCTGTAGCTTCTTTACTACCAACTCCAAAGTGATGCATTGTAGTATCAAATTCATCCCAATAAGCCGATATTAAATTTTTACCTTCATTATTGCAAGCATACTCAATTTTTTCACATAATTCTTCAAATGTTTTAGAACCATTCGGAGCAAACGCCGGAAAAAGCAAGTGGAAGTTAATATCACTATTTTTAGAACATATTAAATCATATATTCTAGTATATTTTAAGTCTTCTTTATAAGATATATCTTTAATTACTTTTCTAGTATAATAATCTCTTCCTGAATACATTTCAATCATACAATTTTTTTCTTTTATATATTGCATCCAACCTACCCAACCACTTTCTAGTGGTGATAAACCAGAATGAATAGCTGTTGTTGCTGGTACAGTTGATGAAGGCAATACTGTTGTAACATTTGTTAATGTATGTTTATTTAAAAAAGCATCATCACTTAAAGTAGAACGCATTATATTAAATCCCATACCATCAATAATTAAATAGACAATATTTCGATATTCTTTATTTAATATATCATCTAATTCTTTTAAACTTTTATAATTACTATCAACATTATAATACTTCATAATTGATGAAGATATTGAAAGTACACTTCTATTATAATCTGGTTTTACTATATTCATAATACCATCCTTTCTAATCCCTATTTATTAAATGAATAAATTCTTTAGATTCTATAACCTTAAATAATACTTTAGGTTTAAAATTTAAATCTTTTAATTCATCAATACTCTTCCATATAAATTTTATATCATTTTGTTTTTTATTTTCAATATTTACTATTTCATCTAATAAATAATTACTTTTATCTTTAAATTTAATTTCATTAACCATTAAGATTTCATGAAACTTTTTATTATAAAATGCAGACACAAAAAAGTTTTCAATTATACCTAAAGATTTAACAAATAAAGTATCTATACCTGTTTCCTCTCTAAATTCTCTAATACTTGTATTTATTGTATCTTCATTTATTTCACATCTACCTCCCGGTAGTGTTAAATGCCCAGCCTTTTTATTTACTTGAACTAATATTTTATCTTTATTTCTAATTACTGACGCAACTCGAAAATTAAATACAAAATCATCATTATTTATTACAATATCTTTATTCATAAGGCCTCCATTAACTTAATAGAAATATCACTTGCATTATCAAATAAATATCTACATAATTTTGTTCTAAATATCGCAAATTCTAATAAATCTATTTTAGTATTATCATTAATATATTCTTTATAACCATAAGTACTAGTTAATAATTTTACTAAATATAAATATGGCATATATTTAATATCATACTTATTTAATTTAACATATTTACTAAACTCTTTTATATAACTTATTAAATTATTTATATCAATAATACCTTCTTTAGATTTAGAATCAATATAACTATATGATCTTATAATTTCCCATGATATTTTAGTTTTACAAGCTGATACAAAATCAATTATAGCATTTATTTTATTATCTTTATAAATAAATTGCATAACACTATAATCACCATGGGTATTCATAATTGACATATTTTTTATATCATTATAATTTATTTTGTTCTTAAGTTCTTCTAACATTTTTATTTTTTCTAATATATCATTTTTTATATTTTCATTATTAGTTTTATTTAATAAATTCTTATGTTTTAAAATTCCTTTATCTATCTCTTCTTTAGAACAAGTTATATCTTTAAGTGGTAAATCTGTTTTTAATGTCTTTAAAGATGCCACAATTTTACCTAAATATGTTGCCGATTCTAATAATTGATTATAATCTGCGGTATTTGGCATCATTGTATATCTCTCAATAAATTTTTGTAGGATTATTACTTTACCATTATATTTAAAGCAATAATTATTATCAATTGTTTTAATATATTCTGAAGTTGGAATATTATCTTTTTTTAAATGATTAATAACTAATACTTCTCTTTTTATATCTTCTTCACTATATTTAGTTTGAAATTCTTTTAACACATAAGTATTATTATTAAGTGAATATAAATTAGCACTACCTTTATTTATTTTTTCTATTTTTATAACATCTATATTATATTGTTTTTTAATTATATCCGCTATTAATTCATTGGTTAAAACACTCTCTTCAATCATACTCACTCCATTTTATTATTTAACAATCTATAATTTAATTCCCATAAAGCATTTTTATTACTACCTTAATCATCTTTATTATAGGGAAATGCTAATATTTGATGTGGCTGTCTCATAATAACTCCTTTAATATATCTAATAAATATGGTAAAACATTTTCATTTTCTAAACTCATTAAACTATCAATTAATTTATATTCAGAATGTTCATTTAAATCTAATTTAATATTTTTAATATCATCTTCTAAATTACATAAGTATACGAGTCTAATAAAAATCATATCTTTGTTTTCATCAAGATTACTATCTTCATGAATTATTTTAATAGGTAAGGCTTTTAACCCTATTTCTTCTTTTATCTCTCTAATTAATGCCTCTTTGGGTAATTCTTTTAATTCTGCAAGTCCGCCGGGGATATCCCAAAATTCCGGATATGATGTCTCATTAACTGACCTTTTAATAATTAAATATTTTTCATCTACTTTAATTAATCCATGAACTATAATTCTATTTCCATTCATTTTACACCTTTCATTATCTCTAATATTTTATCAAAGTTATCATCTCTGGTTGCAACATTTCTTTTAATCATTCCACATTTATTACATTTATAGACTATTTTTAAAGTGTCTTTCCTACCCTTTTCTACTCCAATAGGAACAAGCACTCCCAAACAATCACATAATCTATCTCCAGGATTAATATCTACATGCAAAGAGCATAAACAATATGGGCAATGATCTCTTGCACTGTAGCCTAATTTTTCTACCATTTTGCCACAGACTACACACTTAAAATTCTCATCAATCATTGTAAATTTAGCACTATTCATACTACACCTCTAATAATCATATTCATAAATCCTTGTATTTGCGGGTCTAAAAGATAAAAAGTCTGTATTCTCATCATATCCTATAATATTAAAATGTAATGCTTTAATAAAACTTCCATGTGATATTATTAATATGATTTTATTAGGATAATCTTTTTTTAGTTTATCTAAAAAAAATTTAGCTCTATTTAAACACTCTTTAATACTTTCAATATTACCACTTTTATCATTTAAATTATAATCCCACTGTTTTTGTATTAAATCAAAATTAACTTCGCATCCTTCATAATCTCCAAAATTTCTTTCAATTAATAAATCATCATAAATAATTTTTAATTTATTTTGGACAATTATTTCTGCTGTTTCTCGAGCCCTCTTAAGAGGAGATGATAAACAAATATCTATATCACTCAAATTAATACTTGAAGCAAGTTTAACAGCATCATCTCTTCCTTCTTCATTTAGGGGAATATCTACTCTTCCTTGCATAAGTCTTAAATTGTTCCAATCAGTTTTACCATGTCTAATTATATATAATTTATTCATAACTATTACTCCATATATTTTTTAATACTTAATAATATATCTGTATCTTTATTTACTTTTATTGTATTTATATTCATACTTGCTGCGGCATTAATATTTTTTATATTATCATCAATAAATAATAATTCATTATTTTTTATATTATATTTATCTAATATGTACTCATAAAAATCTTTATTAGGTTTTATTTTATTAATCTTTGCTGATATTATTATATCATCAATATTTTCAATATCCAAATTATTTACAATGTAATCTTTAATAAAGAATACATGATTAGTAGCTATAATTATTTTTACTTGATACTTTTCTTTAATTTTTCTAAAAATATCTCTATCTTTTACAACATATAATTTATTAATTATATTTTTAGTAATATCTATAATATTTTCGTTAGTAATAAGTTTTGCTTTATTTATATAATCTTCATCACTTTCATTAGCTCCGAATAATCTTTCTATCTTTTCTTCAGTATCATTTAAAATTATATCTTTTTCGGTTATTAAGACACCTACTAAATCAAAAGCAATTACTTTAATCATTATTATCTTCCTTTTTTATTTAATTTTTTTATCATCAATACATATTTTTTAATTATTCCAATTGTATTTTCTGTTTCAAATTCCCTTATTATTTTAAAACCACATTTACTATAGCATTTAATAGCATTAATATTATCTTCTAAAGGACACATAACTAAAAGGCTAGCATTCTTTTCTTTAAATAAATAATCACTTATTAAATCAATAACAGTTTTACCAATACCAAGGTTATGTAATGATATCTCTCCGATAAAAATATCTATTTCATAACAATTGTCATTTGTTATTCCATATAAATTTTTATTATCATCATCAATTAATTGATATTGAATTATACCTACTGGTTTATTTTGATATTCAATCATATAAACAGGAACTTTTGCATTATCCAAAGTTCTTGGATAATATTTTTTCTTTATTTCATCCAAAGATAATTTTCTCTGTTCAAAATGAGTATATATTTCTTCTTTCTGATACCATTTAGTCAGTAGTTCATAATCTTTAATATCGTTTTTTAATCTTCTTAAAGTAACTAAACCACTATTCATTATTACTACCAAAAACTATGTCTTCAAAATAAGCATTAGCTTCAAACATATTATTATCATAAAGTATTCTTATTTTATCACTACTTGCCCACATTGCTGCCATATAAGTATCTTCTCCTAAAACTGCTGAACCACCAGTACATTCCCACATTAAAGGATGAGCTTTAGTACTAGACCTTTGAGTAATTAGAAATTCTCCTTTACTATTTTTAATCCACGCATTAGTAACTAAATGATATTCATCATCATTTAGCTTATCTCCCCTTTTTAAGACTTTACCAGTTTTATTTTTAAATTCATCATAAATATCCCAGTATTCCATTAATCCTCCTTACTTATTTCATTTAAGATATCTATATATTCTTCATTTAATATATCACTCATTATTCTTAAATAACTAATATACCTATTTATATTTATATATCCATTAATAACTTCTTGTTTTATAAAACAACTATTAATTGGTTCATGAAAATGCAAACAATCACTATATTTACATTTATTACTATTTTTAAATTCCGGAAAATACTGTTGAATTTCAATTGGCTTAAAATTTGATACATCTAAACTTCTTATTCCTGGAGTATCAATTATTGATGAATTATTATCCCATAAGTAATATTTAGATGAAGTTGTAGTATGTCTTCCTCTTTTACTTTTATCACTAACATTACCAGTTTTAATAGAATCATCACTTAATAAAGCATTAGTAAGTGATGATTTACCAACTCCACTATTACCAACAAATATAGCTTGTTTCCCTTTTAAATATTTCTTTAATTCATCAATACCTAGCATTTTGTAAGTAGATGTTTCAATAACTATTATATTTAACTTACGATATATATCTAGTATTTTCTCTTCTTCTAAAGTTTTTAAATCACATTTATTTAAACAGATAATTGCTGGTATATTAGAGTTTTGTAAAATCATTAAATATCTATCAATAAATTTAGGATGTAAAGGTGGTTCCTTACAACTTACTACAATTACTGCTATATCTATGTTGGTGGCAATAACCCCCGATTTCCCTATATCATCAAGTTTAGTACTATCTTTTTTAGTTCTAGATAATACCCTATTTCTTTTAATTAAATGTTTTACTATATATTTATCATCATCTTTAATAAGTTCTACTTTATCTCCCACAAATAAAACTTGATTAGCTATTTCATTTAAATCTTTTCTTAAAGTTGCTTTAACTACAACATTTTCATAAATTACAAAGATATCATTATATTTAACTTCTAAAACTATACCATAATTTGAAGATTTAGAAACTACAAAATCATCTTTAGTTTTTACCAAAGATTTATTTTTTGCTTGTTCCTTCTTTTTAATACTTTTTTTAGTTTTAAAGCTTTCATAAGAATTATAGTGAGCCATAGACCTAAATACCTTTCAAGAAATATTTTATCATGTATTTTGCTAAAAGTACAATACAAAATCACGATTCCAAGAATTTTGAAGTGCCAATTTCTCACGATTCCAGGAATTTTATTTCAAAAAAAGAAAAGGTAACATTAAGTTACTTTTCCTTTTCTAATTATTTTACTTTCATCATATTCTTGATTAACTGGGCAACTACCATAAAATATAACTGTGCTTAACCATATATCTACTTCTTCAAAATAATCTCCATTCCAAGCATCATTTGGTATTTCATCCATTAATTTTTGAATACTTATTACCTCATCATCTGTCATATTAAGTAAATTGTCGTTATCCACATAATATTTAACCCATAACATTACAATTTCTAACATTTCTTCAAACTTATTTTTATATTCTTTATATGGTTCATATTTTGACGATGCTAGCAAATAAAAAATCAATTTAGCTAAAGCAGTTTCAATTTCGTATCGTGTTAAAATTTTCAGATTATTTTCCCTTTCCATTAAAAAACATCACATCCTATTTAAAAATTGTTCTTTAGTAAAATAATATTTATAACCTTGTACTGGTTCATCTAAAAATGTATAATCATACCAAACTATTTCATCTTATCTAATAAACCCTAATTTTTCCATAACTTTCCATGAGGCAGGATTTTCGATAGCTGCTCCAGTATGAATTGCAGTAATATCACAATCATTAAACATAAATTCAAGCATAGATGTGGCAGCCTCCGTAACATAACCTTTATTTTGATGAATTGGATCAATTAACCAACCGACATCTCTAATATCAGGAGAGTTAGAATCAATTTCTTGACATACTATTCTACCAATACATTCATTGGTATCTTTTAAAAAGATACTCCATTCAAATACATTAGAATCATTTGCATGTTTCATCTTTTCTTGATAAATACCCTCTTGAATAGACCAATCTTTGATTTTTTCTCTAAATTTTCTTGGAACAGATAGAAAATATCTATTAACCTCTGGAATCATCAATAAATCCCACAAGTATTTTTGTTCATCCATCATCTGGGGTCTTAATTCTAAACGTTTAGTAACAATTTTTTTACTACCTAAATAATTCATTATTCTAATACTGCTTTAATTCTTCTGACACCTGCCGATGATGATTCTTCTTTGATTATTTTAAATGTACCAAGTTCATTTGTATTACTTACATGTGGTCCCCCACAAATTTCTTTAGAGAAATCTCCAATAGAATATACTTTAACAATGCTACCATATTTATCTTCAAAAGTACCATGAGCACCCTTGGCTTTAGCTTCTTCATAAGGTATTTCTTCCATAGTTACAGGAATACCTTCATTTATTTTTTCATTAACTATTTTAGTTAATTCGCACTTTTCTTCATCAGTCATCTTATGATCTAAATTAAAATCAAAACGAATTCGTTCACTTGTAATATTACAACCCTTTTGAATAATATCAGGTCCATACATTTGTTGTAAAGACGCAAGCATAAGATGAGCAAGTGTATGGTATTTAGTTGATTCATAAGAGCTATCAGCAAGGCCACCTTTAAATGATCCGGCATCAATAGTTCTTGATTTTTCTTGATGCTCCTTAAATGCTTCATTAAAACCATCAACATCAACTGTGAGATTATTTTCGTGGGCTAATTCTTCAGTCATTTCTAAAGGGAAACCAAAAGTATCAAATAATTTAAAAGCATCAGCTCCACTAATGGTATCACCATCTAAATGTTTGATAACTTTATAAAATAATTTTTCACCATCTTTAATGGTTTTACCAAATTTAATACCTTCATTTTCTAATTCGTGATGAATAAATTTTTTATTGCGTTCAAGTTCATTATAGATATCTTTATAATCATTTATAACTACATCAGCAAGTTTTACTAAAGCATCTTCCATTAAACCAAGCTTTCTTAAGTGTCTAATAGCTCTTCTTATTAGTCTTCTTAAAACATAACCTGCTCCAACATTCGATGGTGTAATAGCGTAATCATCCCCTAAAATAAATGTTGAAGTTCTTACATGATCCATGATAATACGAAAACTTTTTTTATTATCTTCGTAATTTTTACCAGATAATTCTTCTAGTTTTGCTTTTAAATTAGCAAATACATCAGAGTCATATACTGATTCTAAACCATTAAGTACTGTAATTGTTCGCTCTAATCCCATACCGGTATCAACATTTTGTTGAGCAAGTTTAGTTAAGTTACCATTTTCATCACGGTAGTATTCCATAAATACATCATTCCAAATTTCTAAATACTTACCACAATCACAAGCGGGACTACAATCCTCTTTACATTTAGGTTTGCCGGTATCATAAAACATTTCGGTATCTGGACCACATGGACCAACACCACTACCTAAAATCCAGAAATTATTTTCTTTAGGTAAGTAAAATAAATGATCTTCAGCAACACCTAAACTTCTCCATATATTATAACTTTCTTCATCCCTTGGAGCATCTTCATCACCAGCAAAGCAAGTAAAATATAATTTATCTTTAGGAATATTTAAATAATCTTTACTTGTTAAAAATTCATAACTCATAGCAATAGCTTCACTCTTAAAATAATCCCCTAAAGACCAGTTACCTAGCATTTCAAAAAAAGTTAAGTGTGATGCATCCCCTACTTCATCAATATCACTAGTTCTTATACATTTTTGACAGTCGCATAATCTTTTACCAGCGGGATGATGTTCACCAAGTAAGTATGGAACAAGTGGATGCATTCCTGCAGTTGTAAATAACACTGTTGGATCATTTTCAGGAACAATTGAAGATGACGGAATAATAGCATGGTTATGACTTTCAAAAAATTTTAAATAAAAATCCCTTAATTCCCTACTAGTTAATTGTTTCATTACTTTCCACCTCATCTAAAAATTTAAATACTTTTTGTTTTAATAAATCTAAATTATCATTTGCTAAAGTTATATCAAACTCATTATAATCTTCTAAAGCTGTTTCGGTAATATGGGCTTGTTGTTCAACTGTTAACTTGCTTTTAGCAAATTGATTTTCTACTAAAATACTATAAACATCATCATAATTTTCTTTCATTTCTTCAAATTCCTCTGGCATTCTGGCATCAGCTATAACTACAACATCAATACTTGCTAAAGCATAAATATTAATATCTTCAATCATTCTTTTAGTAAAAAAATACTTATCATACGATCTAATAGTTGAACCAAAGCTTTGCAAAAAATCTCGTGGTTTATTTTGACTAACTCCATCCCAATCAGTTAGTTCCTTAGCAAAATTTTTTAAATATTTACTAAATTCCGTAATAACACATTTTTTCAATTTATAAATGTAATATTCTTCAATCATTTTAGCAACTTCACCTTTGCCAGAGCCACTTTTACCCCCAACAACAAATATTTTCATAAATTCACCCTTTCAAAAAACAAAAAAGGAAAGTACAAGGAGTGCTAAAGCACGGTACCATCCTTTATTTAACTTAATTTACCTTAACGCGGCCCCACGTTTAGTCTCCTTAAGCAGCAAATAAATAACCATCTTTTTAGTTTCCACCAACCACTAAATCTCTAGGAAAACAATTATTTATCATCTTAATTCAACGACTACAACAATAATATATCACAGTTACACTGATTCTTCAACTTTTTGTATATTATTTTTACTAAATAAATCAAATTTGTCTACTAAAAAATGCCAAATAACTTTAATAATAGACATAATTGGTGTTGCTAAAATCATTCCCACTATACCAAAGAAATGTCCAAAAATTAACAAACCACAAATAATAGTAACTGGATGCAAATTTGTTGCTTTACTCATAACAACTGGTTGTAAAACATATGATTCAATCATTTGCACAATTACAGCAATTATTAATACTCCAAGACCTACTAATGGACTTTGAGTTAAACCAACAATAGTTACAATTGCAGTTCCCAGCCACGGTCCAATATAAGGAATTAAATCGGTAATTCCACAGAACAATCCAAACAAAAGAGCTGAATTTAAACCAATAATTGAAAAACCTATTGTATCACAAACAAAAACCATACAAGCAACAAGCAGTGTTCCATTAACAGTCTTTCTTACCTCTATTCCTATTTTATCGAGCAGACCAGCAATTTCCATTTGATGACGACTTGGAATAAGTTTTAAAAATAAAACTGTAACATTATCAAAATCAAATAGCATATAAAGGCCGATTATAAGTCCAAAGAATATACTTCCGAGTCCACTAAATAAGCTACCCATAATATTCATAATAGTTGTTGGTAAGTTAGATGATATACTATTCCCATAAGCGGTTATAGCATCAAGTATTCCATCTTTAATTGCTGCAATATCAAAGCCATCAACATCATCTATTTTAGTAAATAAATCATTAATAAAGTTAGTAATATCACTTATAATTGATGGAATAGTTCCAATAAGTTCATTTAATTCTTTATAAATAATCGGAATGAAAACTCGAAAAAATACTACTAAAAATAAAATAAATATAACATAAACAATAATTGAAGCAATTATCCTCGACATTCCTTTTTTAGTCATTTTATTAACTAAGGGATTAAATAACCAAGCAACAACGAACCCAATAAATAATGGCGAAATAACACTTAAGACATTACCAATAAAACGAAATATTCCAATTTCTCTACAAAGCATAAAAGCTACAAGCACAATACTTATAATTAATACAATAAAAAGTAACTTCAAAATATTTTTACTTAAATAAATTATCTCATTCAATCCATCAGTATCAATATTATTTTTTTTCCTAAACATAGTACCTCCTTTATATATTATAATACAATTTCTTTAATTTTAACAGAAAAAAGCAACTTTATGCTGCTTTATCTCTAACTAATTCCGGTTCAATTTCTAAAACTTGTTCTTTTGCTCTTTCTTCTACTAAATATATAATAAATTTTCTAATATTTAAATAAGGTAAATCAAATAATATATTTAATGCTATCTCTATATTACCACTTTTTAAATATTCTTTAAAATCTTTACTTATTCTTTCATCTTTTATTATAGCACTAAATTTATTTATAATATTACTTATCTTATTTTTATCATCTATTTTTTCTTTCAAATAAGAATATACATTAAAATCTCCATAAAAATCTTTATCTATTACAGGAAGCGGATTATGCTTTTGATTATCTTGAATAACTAACACTCCATTTAAATAAGTATCATCAGCAATATTTGCTCTTTTTATAGAAGCTATAATTTCTTCTTTAGTATATTTCATAGTAAAATCATCAATATTCTCTAAACTAATTAAATAATTACCACATATATCTAACTTAGATGTATCAATAAATACATAGTCCCCAGGTCTTCTAAGCAACGCTAAAAAATGTCTTTGCTCATTTACATTCTTCATAAACTCAACTCCTCTTTTTAATGAAGAGATTATTGTATCACATTTTAAAGCATTCGTCAATTAAAACATTTTATCCACATTATCAGGTACTTTATCATTAATTATCTTACTAACTATTTTATCACTTAATTCCTTATTAACTTTCTTCCCTGTCATAACACTTAATGTATCAATAACTTCTCTAATTGTTGCTTCATCTTTCATATTTCCATTTTGAAGCTTCTGTGCTAGTCCTAATATTGTTTCTTTATTTACATTAGTTTTCTTTTCCACTTTTTTAAAAAAATCATCACCAAATTTCATTAAATCACCCAATATATTATATGTTAGAAAAAATAAGAGTTACTCACCCTTATTTTTAAACTGTAATATTATTGGTGTTCCACTAAAATCAATATTTTCTCTTAATTTATTTTCTAAATATCTTTCATAACTAAAATGCACTAATTTTTTATCATTTACTTGTAATTCAAATTTCGGAGGTTTATTATCAACTTGATGAACAAAATATATTTTAAGTCTTTTTCCCTTATAAGAAGGTGGTTGATGAATTGATACTGCATCCATAATAATATTATTTAACACTGATGTTTTAACTTCTTTTTTGTTATTTTCATAAGCATTAATAATCTCTGGCATTAATGTATTAATTCTTCTTTTGGTTAGTGCACTTAAAAATACAACATTAGCATAAGGAATAAATTGCAGTTCATGTTTAATTAATTCCTTCCAAGTTTTAATATCTTGATCAGGATTTTTAACAGTATCCCATTTATTAACACAAATAACTAATCCCTTGCCGGCGTCCAAACAATAAGAAATAATATGTTTATCATGTTCAATAATGCCTTCCTCCGCATTAATTACAACAACACACACATCACTTCTATCAATGGCTTTTAGACTTCTTACTAAACTATATTTCTCTACACTTTCATAAATTCGGCCTTTTTTACGCATCCCCGCCGTATCAATAACGGTATATTCCTCATGATTATATTTAAAAGTAGTATCTATGGCATCCCTTGTAGTTCCTGCAATATCACTAACTATTGCCTTTTCATCATTTATTAGGGCATTAACTAAACTACTCTTACCAACATTGGGTCTTCCTACAATACAAAATTTAAGAGTTTTATTTTCATCTTTAACTTCTTCTTCCAAGTCTTTAGTTACCTCATCAAGTAACTCTTTAAATCCTTTATTATGTTCAGCACTTACCCCCATAACTTTACTAAAACCCAGTTCATAAAAATTATAAATATTATCCATCCTTTTAGTATTATCAAGTTTATTTACAACTACTATTACATCTTTATCAGATTTATGTAATAAATCTTTAATATAATAATCTGTTCTATCAAGTTCACTTAAACCATCAACTACAAATAAAATAATATCTGCTTCATCTATAGCAAGCTCTGCTTGCATCAATATTTCTTTATCAAAATCATTATTTTCTAAAGATATTCCTCCAGTATCAATTAAATGAAAAGATTTACCATTATATTCTACTTTTCCATAAATTCTATCTCGAGTAATACCTGGAGTATCCATAATAATAGCTTTCTTTTCTTTTATTAATCTATTAAATATACTACTTTTTCCTACATTAGGTTTACCTATTAAACATACTGTCTTCATTTTATCCCCCATTCTATACTTTTTCCATAAGTATTGAATAAATTCGGTTATTTCTCCGGTATATTATAACTTCTTCTCCCCGCATACTCTCACCAGTTACATCATTAATTAAATCTTGCTTGCCATTTACTTCATCTAAGTAACCACTATCAAAGTAACCACCATCAATTAAATCTCCCGCATTCTTTACAACACAAAAATTAATTGTATAATTTGTATCTCTTCCTTCATTATTAGTTGTAGTTATTTCTTTGCCACTACAATCTGTATCATTAGTAGTAAATTCATTTGGATAATCTTGGCCATAAAGAATCGCCGCTTGTTCTATTTGAGCTTTTTTGGTTTCAACAACCTCTAATAAAGCATTTTCTCTAATTCTCGTAACACTAATAAGAGCAATAGTTATAACTATTGCTAAAATTGCAATAACTGCTAGTAACTCAATTAATGTAAACCCTTTTTTCTTCATTTTATCCTACTTTCTAAAATATCTAATATTTCACTACGGCCTTTTTTTGTAACAGTTGAAAATGTAATAAATTCATCATCTTCACTAATTTTTAGAGTATCTTTAATTAACTTATCTTGTTTCAATCGATTATTTTTACTAATCTTATCATATTTTGTAGCTACAATCGTAATATCTAAATTATAATATTTCAAAAATTCATACATTAATACATCATCTTCTGTTGGTTTATGC
This sequence comes from uncultured Bacilli bacterium, assembly GCA_944332705.1. Taxonomy (GTDB): domain Bacteria; phylum Bacillota_I; class Bacilli_A; order RF39; family UBA660; genus Onthocola_B. The sequence goes on along the minus strand of CALVKM010000005.1, from coordinate 24,394 downwards.
CGATAATCAATTAACAAAAAGACATTTCTAAGATTTGGTCTATTTTTTAAATATTCTTCAATCATAAGTCCAAATTTCTTTTGTTTATCTTTACTAACAGAAGCATAACCATAACCAGGTACATCTACTAAATAAAAAGAATCATTAACTAAATAAAAATTAAGCGTTTGGGTTTTTCCAGGTTTAGAAGAAGTTTTAGCAAAGTTCTTCCTTTCAATTAAAGTATTAATAAAACTACTTTTACCAACATTGCTTCTCCCTACAAGTAAAAACTCTGGTAAATTATCAGTAGGATATTGACTTCTTCTCACAGCAATAATAGGTTCACATACTTTTTCAATTTGCATAAGTAATCACCAATTTAATTATATATTAAATATGAAAAAAAAGCAAATTTTTACTAAGTAATCAATATCATAAATATATTAATGATATTCCAATTAGTCATTAACTAACCACTAAATTATGCTGGTTCTTAACTATTTCTCTAGCATTATCAACTTGCAATTTTTCTAGAATTTTCCAAGAAAATTTAGAATATAATATTATTTTGCTAAAGTGCGGCGATGCTCATCTAATAAATTTTCAGGTTTTATTTCATTATAATAAACATTACCACGTGAACAACTTAACTCTTCTCCAGCACTAGGAACTCCATTAGCATGGAAATTCAAATAATTATGTAAAGATACATTAGTAACCAAAAAATCAATCATTCCCCGAAATGCCGGATCAGTAAATTGACTAGTAAAGTTATTATAAACTGAATAATAACTACTAGATTCAAATACAACAAATTGTCCTGGAGCAATAGCTTGATTATACATATCAGTACCATGGGCCGCTGCCCAATTTTTGGTTATCGTTCGATTATACATTGTATTTACTACCCAATACCCATCAATATAATCACTACTCGCTTCACACAAAACAATGGATGCTAAAGATACAAAAGTATCATAACTCCAATTATATTTGGTACAAATATAATCAATTACTGCCCCATAGCCATATTTTTCATAATAATATGTAATAGTTTCAGTAGGAAATTCATATAATTCTTCAATTGATAACATATCTAAAGTAATAGGTGTTGGAGTTACTTCTGGTGTTGGCATTGGAGTGATTAATGTCGATATCATACTTTCAACATAATTAGAACTAGCACTTCTAGGAGTTTCAACAACTATTTCTTCTCTTTTTATTTCTTCTACTTTATAGGTTTTATTGCTACCAAAATGTTTAAGACTAATACCAGATAATACAATTAATGCCGTAATTAGATATAGTTTTAAATTTTCATTCATAAAATAATCCCTTTCCTTTCAAGAAAAGAGATTATAATATCATAAATTATCTGGTTTGTAAAGTATCTTTTTCATATTTATCCGTTTCAGTTAAAATATGAAAATAAATATTACCTCTAGGAGTAAAGGTTTCTCCTAAAATGTCACTGTTGGCAAAACGGTATTCTAAATAATTATGCATTGTTCTTTCACTTATCAACATATCAATTATTCCCCGGAAACTATCTCCAGATAAAACTCCAAAAAAGTTTAAATAATTACCATTTTGATAAACTTCAAATTGATTAGGACATATTGCTTGATAAAAAATATTATGACCGTCGTAATAATTAAAAGCATCAACAAAATTTATGAATGATATACTATGAACTCTGTTATATAAAACATTTGTTACAGCATAACTTTCTTTATATTGATAAGTAACATCTGGATTACCTTCTGCCATAATAATGGCACAAATTACTTTAAATTGTTCAAATGTTATATTATAATGTTCACAAATATATTCTATAGCTTTTTCATAGCCATATAATTCATAATATTGGTTTATAGTTTCGGAATCTAAATTATATAATTCTTTTATATCAATGTTTTCTAAATCCACCTGAACATTAGAAGTTGGAGCTGGACTATGAAGTGTTATTTCAACTACATCTTCTGGTTTTGGTGTTTCAAGTACTTGTTCTATTTGGTTTTTTTCAATCTTAGTTATTTGATGAGCATTACTCTTTTGCGGAATATTAAACGATGAATTTAAAATCATCATCGCTACCATTAATAAACAAGCTTTATTTTTATTTTGCACTTTAATCACCTTACATTTTGATTTTATCATATTTTTATATAATTGTAAATTATTAACCAAAAAGAAGATGCCCTTAAGCAGCATCTCCTTGAACTTCTTCTAAGTCATTTTTTAAATCCGCATCATCCATAAGTTTTTCTTCTAACATCTCACTAGCATCATCATCTAAAACATCTTTTTCAAGTTCTATAGTTAAATCACTATATTGTTTATAACCTGTACCTGCAGGGATAAGTTTTCCAATGATAACATTTTCTTTTAAACCTTGCAAGTAGTCAACTTTACCATGAATTGCCGCATCAGTTAGAACACGAGTTGTTTCTTGGAATGAAGCAGCTGATAAGAAGGAATCTGTTTCAAGAGAACTCTTAGTAATACCAAGCATGATTGGGTTTCCTTTAGCAGGTACTCCACCAGATAAAATGACTGGTTTATTTCCTTCAGTAAATTCTCTTAAAGATACAGTTAGACCTTCAACAAAGTCAGTATCTCCTGAATCAGTAATACGAACTTTATTAATCATTCTCTTAACAATAATTTCAATATGTTTATCGGAAATGTCAACACCTTGAAGTTTATATACTTTTTGAACTTCTTTTAGTATATATTCTTGAGCAGTAAGTGGATCTGTTACAGCAAGTAATTCTTTTGGTGAAATAACACCTTCAGTAAGTTTATCACCAGCTTCAACAGTGTCTCCAACATTAACACGAACTTTCATATTATAGTTAGTTACATGTTCTCTTACCCCAGCTTCATTTTCAATTGTAATTAGATGTTTACCATTTTGTTCTTCAATACCAATGATTTTACCAGAAATTTCCGCAATAGTTGCTTTACCTTTTGGTATGCGTGCTTCAAATAGTTCTTCAACTCTTGGTAAACCTTGAGTAATATCGGCATCTCCACCATGGGCTACCCCTCCTGAGTGGAATGTCCGCATGGTAAGTTGGGTACCTGGTTCACCAATTGATTGAGCAGCCATAATACCTACAGCTTCACCTTTTTCAACTAAGTTACCAGTTGCAAGGTTACGACCATAACATTTTTGACATACACCATTATTAGATTTACATGTTAAAATACTTCTAATTTCTACGCGTTTAATGCCAGCTTTAGTAATTTTAGCAACAGCATTTTCAGTAATCATGTCACCAGCTTCAACAATAACTTCTTTTGTTTCAGGATTAACAATTCTCTTAGATGCAAAACGACCTAAAATTCTTTCAGCAAGTGGTTCAATTATAGTATTATCTTTATCATTTAATAAATCATATACTACTAAACCTTGAACAGAACCACAATCGTATTCTTTAACTATTATATCTTGAGCTACATCAACTAAACGACGAGTTAGGTATCCAGAATCTGCTGTACGAAGAGCAGTATCCGCAGAACCTTTTCTTGAACCATGAGTTGATAAGAAGAATTCTGATACTGTTAGTCCTTCAATAAATGATGAAGTAATCGGAATTTCAACGGTAGAACCATCTGGTCTAGCCATAAGTCCCCGCATTCCTGCAAGTTGGGTGAAGTTCGAAATTGAACCACGAGCTCCACTATTCATCATCATAAAAATTGGATTATCATAATTATTCTTACTTAATTCTGCAAGTTCATCTTTAATTTCATCTGTTGCTTTATTCCAAGAACTAATGACATTTTCATATCTTTCAGTTTCAGTTATTAAACCTCTTTGATATTGCTTATTAATTTTATCTACTTTAGCTTTAGCTCTTTCGATAATTTCATGTTTATCATCACTTCTAACAACATCAGCAATTGATACTGTTACACCTGCAACAGTTGAATATTTGAAACCTAAATCTTTTAATTTATCAAGCATGATTGAGGTTTCAGTTGTTTTATATCTTTTAAACACTTGAGCAATTAATTGTCCTAAAGTTTTCTTAATAAATGGTTGTACTAATTCCATTTTAGCTATTTCTTCAGGAATATTTGATCCCATTGGTAAGAAATATTTATCAGGAGTTATGCCTTCGATATTTTCTTTAGTTCCTTCATTAACATATGGATAAGTATCAGGTAAGATTTCATTAAATTTAATTTTACCTACAGTTGTAACTAAATATTTATCTTTTTGAGCATCTGTAAATAATTTATATTTAAATGAGCTAACTGGAATAGCAATTCTTGTATGAAGAGTTATTTCTCTTCTTTCATATGCCATCAAAGCTTCATTTGGGCTCTTATAAACATGACCTTCATTAGGTAGCCCCGCATATTCAATGGTTAGGTAACAGTTACCTAAAACCATGTCTTGGCTAGGTGTAACGATTGGTTTTCCATCCTTAGGATTTAAGATGTTATTAGCACCAAGCATTAAAATTCTAGCTTCAGCTTTGGCTTCTTCAGATAATGGTACATGGACAGCCATTTGGTCACCATCGAAGTCAGCATTAAATGCTGTACAAACAAGAGGATGAAGACGAATTGCTTTACCACCAACTAAAACTGGTTCAAAGGCTTGAATACCAAGTCTATGTAGAGTTGGAGCACGGTTTAGAAGGACAGGATATTCGGTAATTACATCTTCAACAATATCCCATACAGCTTCATCACGAGCATCAATTAATTTTTTAGCACCCTTAATGTTATGAGCAAGACCGCGTTCAACTATACCATTAATTACATGTGGTTTAAATAATTCAATAGCCATTTCTTTAGGTAGACCACATTGATACATTTTTAAATTTGGTCCAACTACGATAACTGAACGACCTGAATAATCAACTCTTTTACCTAACAAGTTTTGACGGAATCTTCCTTGTTTACCTTTAAGCATGCTAGATAAACTCTTAAGTGGACGATTACTTGCAGCAGTAATACTTCTGCCACGACGCCCATTATCAAATAGGGAGTCAACAGCTTCTTGAAGCATTCTCTTTTCATTTTGAACAATGATCGTTGGAGCTCCAAGTTCTAGTAATTTCTTTAAACGATTATTTCTATTGATAATTCTTCTATATAAATCATTTAAGTCACTTGTGGCAAATCTTCCACCATCAAGTTGAATCATTGGACGAAGTTCTGGAGGTATAACAGGAAGTACATCTAGAACCATCCATTCAGGTTTATTACCACTTTCTTGGAATGCTACTAGACAATCAAGTCTTTTTACTAAACGAATTCTTTTTTGACCAGTAGTATTTTCAAGTTCAGCGCGTAAATCTTCAATTTCTTTATCTAAATCTACTCGTTTAAGTAGTTCTTTAATAGCTTCAGCACCCATACCTACAGTGAAGGTATTACCATATTTTTCATAGTAAGCCCGGTATTCTTTATCAGACAATGTTTGTTTTACTTCTAAAGGTGCAGAACCTGGATCAATTACAACATAAGAAACAAAGTATAATACTTCTTCCAAGTCTCTTGGTGACATATCTAGGACAAGGCCCATTTTAGATGGTACACCTTTAAAGAACCAAATGTGAGAGCAAGGAGCAGCAAGTTCAATGTGCCCCATTCTTTCTCTTCTCACCTTTGATAGAGTTACTTCTACTCCACAACGATCACAAACTATATTTTTGTATCTAAGTCTTTTGTATTTACCACAGCTACATTCATAATCTTTAGTTGGTCCAAAGATTTTTTCACAGAATAAGCCATCGCGTTCGGGTTTAAGCGTACGATAATTAATTGTTTCAGGTTTCTTTACTTCGCCATAAGACCATGATCGAATCTTTTCTGGTGAAGCAATACTAACCTTTATTCCTTTAAATTTACTTACATCTATCATTTTTATTCACCTATATCCCCTTCATCTATATCACCTGGAAATTCCAAATCATCTAAATCTTTTTCTTCTTCTGCAAATTCATCAATTTCTGGTTCTGGCTCCGGTTCATTATTTGCCTCAACATCTTTTGGTGTTACTTCTATTTCATCTATTCTGAATGCCGTAGAATCATCGTCATCTTCTTCTAGTTCTTTAAATTCTAAGATGTTATCATCTTGATCAATTATTTGAACATCTAGAGCTAATGCTTGGAATTCTTTAACTAATACTCGGAATGATTCTGGTACACCAGCTTGATCAATTACTTTGCCTTTAACTAATGATTCATAAACTTTAACACGACCTACAATATCATCGGCTTTAACTGTAAGGATTTCTTGAAGAACATGACTAGCACCATAAGCATATAATGCCCAAACTTCCATTTCTCCGAATCTTTGACCACCGAATTGAGCTTTACCACCTAGAGGTTGTTGAGTAACAAGTGAGTATGGTCCTGTTGCCCGAGCATGTAATTTATCATCAACCATGTGATGTAGTTTAACCATATACATTACCCCAACATTGATACGATGATCAAATGGTTCCCCAGTACGACCATCACGAAGTTCAACTTTACCATCTTCAGCCATACCAGCAGCTTTCATTTCTTCTAAAATATCTTCCCAAGTTGCACCATCAAATACTGGAGTTGCATAATGAACACCAAGTTTTTTACCAGCCATACCTAAGTGTACTTCTAGTATTTGACCAATATTCATACGAGATGGAACACCTAGAGGATTAAGCATGATGTCAACTGGTCTACCATCTGGTAAGTAAGGCATATCTTCTTCTGGTAATATTAGTGAGATAACCCCTTTGTTACCATGACGACCGGACATTTTATCTCCGACTTGGATTTTTCTCTTTTGAATTATATATACTCTGATAACTTTAGATACACCAGCACCTAATTCATCAGAATTTTCTTTAGTGTATACTTTAACATCGTGAACAATACCACCAGCACCATGTTCTACGCGTAATGAGGTATCACGAACTTCACGAGTTTTTTCCCCAAATATAGCATGTAATAATTTTTCTTCACTAGTTAATTCTTGAACACCTTTTGGTGTAACTTTACCAACTAGGATATCGCCTTCTTTTACTTCAGTACCGATTCTAACAATACCATCAGCATCAAGATTTTTACGAGCATCTTCCCCAACATTTGGAATATCTCTAGTAATTTCTTCTGGTCCAAGCTTTGTATCACGGCATTCAATATCATAATGGGAAATATGAAGTGATGTATAAACATCATCTTTAACTAATCTTTCATTTAATATTACTGCATCTTCATAGTTATAGCCATTAAATGTCATGAAGGCAACAGTCATATTTTTACCTAAAGCAAGTTCTCCTCCATCTGTTGATGGACCATCAGCAATAACTTGACCAGCATGAACTTTATCACCAGCTTTTACTAGTGGATGATGATTAATACAACTTGAAGCATTACTTCTTTCAAAATTGGCAAGATTATAAGTATCAGTTCCTTTAGCAACTTTTACCACAATCTTTAGAGCATCAGCATATTCTACAACACCATCTGCTTTACAAACAATTGTTGAACCAGAATCCCTTGCTGCAATATATTCAACACCAGTACCAACAATTGGAGCTTCAGTTTCTAGTAGTGGCACTGCTTGTCTTTGCATGTTAGCACCCATTAGAGTTCTATTAGCATCGTCATATTCCAAGAATGGTATACAACTAGTTGTAATTGAAACTACTTGCGAAGGTGCAACATCGATATAATTAACATGCATTCTATCTACATATACAGTATCCCCATTTAAACGAGCAATAACTTCATCATCAACAATTTCATTATTTTCATTTATAGCAATGGTTGCTTGAGATATATAGTAATCTTTTTCTTCATCAGCAGTCATATAAACTACTTCATCAGTTACTTTACCACCAACAACTTTTTTGTATGGAGTCATGATAAAGCCATATTCATTAATTTTAGCATAACCTGCAAGGGATGTGATAAGACCAATGTTTTGACCTTCTGGTGATTCAATTGGACAAATACGACCATAGTGAGATGCGTTAACATCACGAACATCCATGCCAGCACGATCACGTGATAGTCCTCCAGGTCCTAGGCTTGATAACCGTCTTTTATCGGTAAGTTCAGCGATTGGGTTAATTTGGTCCATGAATTTTGATAATTGAGATGAACCAAAGAATTCTTTTAGGGCCGCAGTTACTGGACGAATATTAATAAGAGTTTTTGGAGTAACTGTTTCAAGTTCTTGTGTAGTCATTCTTTCACGAATTACTCTTTCCATTCTGGCCATACCAATTCTAAATTGATTTTGAATTAATTCTCCAACTTGACGAACTCTTCTATTTCCTAAGTTATCAATTTCATCATCTGAACCAATACCATAATGTAATCCTATATAATAATTTAGGGATGCATAAACATCAGGTATTGTAAGTCTTCTAACATCGACAGATCCATCTGTTCCAATTAAAGTAATTGTTTTTTTAGCATCAAGAGGATCTACAACTTTAACAGTTTGAACTTTATTATAGTCATCTAATTCTTCATTTATTTTTATGTCATGAACATTTAAGCCATTTGCAAATAATGGTTTTAATGTTTCAATTAATTCTTTAGTTACAACACTGCCAGCTTCAGCAATTACTTTTTTACCATCAATTATTGGTTCAGCTAAAGTTAAGCCTTGTAGCCTATCTAATACATTTAACTTTTTATTGAATTTATAACGACCAACTTTGGCTAAATCATAACGGAATCTATCAAAGAATCTGGTAATAAGTTGGTTCTTTGATGAATCAAGGGTTGCTGGTTCACCAGGTCTTAACTTTTCATAAATTTCAATTAAAGCTTCATCAGTATTATTAGTACTGTCTTTTTCTAAAGTATTTATTATATATTCATTATCACCAAAAACTTCAATTATTTCTTCATCTGTTGATAAACCTAGAGCTCTAAGCAAAGTTGTTACAGTTACTTTTCTAGTTCTATCAATTCTGACATACAAAACATTACGAGCATCAGTTTCGTATTCAAGCCATGTACCTTTATTAGGTATTAATTCTCCAGTAATAATGTGTCGTCCATTTTTATCAATTTCTCTTTTGAAATAAACGCTAGGACTACGAACAAGTTGCGATACAATAACTCTTTCTGCCCCATTTATAATAAATGTTCCAGCATCAGTCATTAAAGGCATGTCTCCTAAAAATATAGTTTGTTCCTTTACTTCTCCAGTTTCATGCACGAAAAGACGCGCCTCAACCTTAAGTGGTGCAGCATAGTTTACCATTCTTTCTTTAGCTTCTTTAATAGAATATCTTGGTTCATCAAAATAATAATTTCCAAATTCTAAAGAAATATTTCCCGTAAAGCTTTCAACAGGAAATAAATCATCAAAGATTTCTTTGATGCCTTCATCCAAAAATTCTTGATAGCTTTTCTTTTGGATTTCGAGTAAATCTTTCAACTCCAAAACGTTTTTCGTTCTCGAAAAACTTCTTCTTTCACGATAGTCACCAAATTTTTTAACTTTATAAGCCACGATATCACCCCATACACAATTTTTTTAGACTATATATTTAAAAAAACAAATATACCACCAATTTAAAATTCTAAATCCTAAATGGAAATTTGTCAACTGATTTTTGCACGAAATACAAAAAAACCTTTACTTTTTTCCACTATTTCAATATTATACCACTTTTCTAGTGCCTTTTTTGTCGATTTAGCACCTTGGTCTTTATTTATGACAAACCATAATTCTCCATCTTCATCTAAATACTCTTTTGCCTCCATAAGTATTTTTAATACAATCTCTTTTCCAGCTCTAATTGGAGGATTTGTTATTATATATTTATATTTATTTAATACATTTTCATAAACATTACTTTCAAAAGCTTTGCAATTATTTATTTCATTTAATTTTATATTTTTCTCACATAAATGAATTGCTCTTTTATTTATATCAATTATTTCAACAGTAGCACCAGTTAATTTAGCTAGTGTAATTCCAATAAATCCATAACCGCCACCAACATCTAAAACTAGTTCACTATCTAATTTAGAGTGATACTTTAAAAATGTTTCTACTAACAATTTAGATGCATAATCTATTTTATTTTTAGAAAATACACCATTATCACTTAAAAATGTAAGTGTAATATCATTTGTTTGATAAGTTATTTCTCTTATCTCACTTTTTAAATTTTCGTTATTTGTAAAATAATGTTCCAATAAAAGGTCCCCTTTTCTCCGACATATATTTAGTATACAATAAAATTTCGTTTAAAGCAACTATAATTGCAAAAAAATTGCAGTAAATTTTCTGCAATTTTAATATAGCTCATTTATAATTATTTCAACATTATCATATGTTAACAAATTTCCGTTTTCATCTGGAGCAATATCAACATCTATATTTATTTCGTTACCACTAGTTATATCACTTTGAGCAAAATTAGCAACTTGAACAACAAATTGATCGTTTGTTAAAATTATTAATCCTTGAATCATTGATATATCTCCTTCAAAAGGGTTGATTCCAGTTAAATTCATAGTTATGCTATTATCTTCATTGTTGGTTTCAGTATGATTTAATTTAACTAAAGATTTATCATAAAATGATGTTTCTTCATTTAAATATGTTGGCATTATAGTTACTTCTATATCTCCAGCATAACCATTAGTAATATCTGGTACATTTATATTTATGGCATATGGATCATCTTTAACTAAAAATCCTGTTGGTGTTGAAAAAGTATTTATGACCTCATTATTATCATTTTTAAAAGTAACTGTTACATTAGATGTCATTATATCTTTTTCCAAACTAGTTAATTTCAGTAGCATTGATTTACCATTACGATATATCAAAGATTCAACATTGATATCATTTGATACTTTGGATACTACATTATCATTAGTATAAACTGTACTTTTTTCTTCAGATTTTAAAGGTTCGTTATTAGAATCTTTTTTTAGCAATAAAATTCCTTCAATAATTGCCACTAATACTAAAATAATTATTATAATTAATTTCCAATCTATTTTTTTCAATATAAAAATCCTCCTTCACAAACTTCTTCGCGATAATAACAACTATCACAAGTACTTGGATCTGTTACATAACCAGGTTTACAAGTATTAGAGCCACTATAACATGGATTATAACTTCCAGATGTACAAGATTGGCCCTTTTTTTTACATTCTTTATAAGTTGGACCACAATAACCATTTGGATAATTAACAGTTGAATCAAAACAATTGCCACCATTTAAACTACTACAACAATTATAATGTTGAATATAACCGCCAATACAAACCTCAGTACATACTTGTTCATATCCAGGACGACAAGTATTTGATCCAGATGCACAATCACTATAATAAGTACCACATCCTGGTCTACATTCAATATGAGTATCTGCACAACTACTATAATCATATGTATGGCTACGAGTTGCAGAAACTCCAGCATTGTTTGTACATGTTTGATTTACTGTATAATCTCTCGTTCCTGTTAATCTTTGGTTGTAGTTGGTTTTACCATTTATACCACTAGTATCATCACTACATGTCATTATAGCAGTATCTATTCCACTTATATTAAAACTTATTTCTGGTGGTGTCGAGTCCACTTTTACATTTAAATTGCAAGATCCAACATTCCCAGCTTCATCTTTGACATAACCATAATATGTTGTTCCTTTAGTATTTCTTTGAAGACTAGCAGTGACATTATTATAATTAACCTTGCTACTAGTAGACATACCTTTTTGAGATATTCCACTTGCATCATCACTGGTGTTTAAAACTAAATTGACATTTTCAACATACCAATTATTAGCCCCCCTGCGGATTGATTGCCAGCATTATCTCTCAAGCAAACATTATATGTACCATTATTTTTGGTTGTTATATATTTGTTGTCATTTAACTTTTCAAAATCTTCAATTGTAAGTGAACTACAATCCTTATCTCCAACATATATACCATAAACACCTGAACCATTATAATCCGTTACTCTTATAGTTATTTCTTTTTCAGTATTAGTCCAAGTTGCCTCATCTTTAATTATTGTTTCTAAAATTTCTGGTGGTTGCATATCTATTTTAACATTTTTACTAACAGTAGCAATTACATTTTCAGCATCTTTTAGATAAGTTACATTTACCGTATATGGTAAAGTAATTGCATTATTTTCGGCGACATTTGTAGCAACTGTAGCAGTATCATAATTTATTCCTTGGTTAGTTTTCCATTCATAAGTAGCATTTTCTTCTTGAAAAGTACTTCCATCAGGATAGCGAATTTCTAAAGTCACATTTTCATTATACCAATTATTTCCAACCTCTTTGCAGGTTCCATCACTTTTACAAGCATAAATCGTAATAGCGCTACCTTTTTCATAGTTTGTACAAGTTCCATTTTCATCTGCCATATAATTTTCAGAAGTTAATTTTAATTCTGCAGTAAATTTTCCATCTTCATAAGTACTTCTAACTATATAACAATTTAGACTTAAATAGTAGCCATAACAAATTTCCTCCTTGTAAATCAAGTATACCAAACAGTCGTTTGGATGTCAATAATTTTATTTAAAAAAGTATAACTTTCCTATTATATAAAGAAAAAATCAAAAGATTTTATTCTTCTGATTCACAAACATAAATATTATTTCCTAACTTCCAAATACCATCTTCATTATATATAGCTGTTCTTGTTTGATTATAATAAGCATATCTTTTTTCGTCATCACCATCATAATATAAATCACTAAAATCATATTCATGAATATTTTTACAAGGATTTTCTGTTTTTTTAACATAAATTTTATCATCAACATTAATATATTCATTGGTATTTTCAACTTCAAGAACACTATCAAGCATAGTATTTAAAAATGTATCTTCAACAAGTTCTCTGAATTCTCTGACTGACATTAAATCTTCAGCAACATAATAATAAGTAACACCATCAACTTCAATATAACCATCACCAGTTTTAATATCACCATATAAATAGTAGTAATATTTATAACTATTATCAAATAAAGTCATAATTCTATTTTCAAAATTTTCAGTTTTTGATTTGCTACTATTATTATTAAGTAAAAATACAGCTATTAAAACTCCAACTAAAACTAGTAAAATTAAAGCACCAATAATTATAAACCACTTTTTCTTTTCCATAAATCTTATATAATCTCCTATTCTAAAACATAATAATATATTATAACATCATATTCATAATATGCATAATTTACTAAAGTTTCATATTCACATTCGCCATATCTATTGAAGTCTCCTCTAGTACAAGTATAACAATAACTTCCACTACGTTCATCTCCAGGATTGCAATAATATTCTGTATCATAATATTCACATGTTGCACTGTAATTTCCTAACCATTCACATGTTGCACGACACGTAACCCTTTCAGTTACACCAACAACCGAACTTGTACATGAATAACCAGGATCTGTAGGACAAGCAGCGCCACCAAAATCATTTTTGTAGTAATGATCTTCACAATATCGATCACTATAACCTGTTACATTCCACCAACCGCTAGATTGACAAGTTAAATCATTCCATCCATAAAGATAATAGTCACTACCAACACACCTACTGCCACTTACATCTCCACCATTCGGACAATAATAACCAGAACAATATTCTTCTTCGTGTGCCCGATAACTATCAGGATTTTCCGTAAATGTTTGATATTCTTTACCAGTGTATTTATTACCTCCACTAACAGTGAGTCTAACTCCATTACCAGATTTATAACCTGAGACTGTTCCTCCACCACTTACAATTGTTGCACGGTCATATTGAATAATACCACTTAGAGAAAATGTTTGAGATATATAATCATCATCTCTACTATATAAATTTACAGTTCGCGATGTTAATACTATAATATTATTAACATTAATTGATTTCGATGTTTCATTACCAGCTTTATCTCTAACATAGAAATAATATGTTCCATTATTATTAGCAGTTATATTAGTTGTAAATGTTTCCGTGTCATCTATGTTATCAACACTTATCCAATTTCCTGAACTTGATGGAGTAACCACTCTATAAGCATCTATTCCCGATGCAGCAGTTATCACATTACCATCACTATCTTCTTCATATATATCACTAGCAGTTATGGTTAATGTAATACTTGTCGCATAATTTGTTGTACTTTTAGTTATATCTATGTTTGGTCCCGTATTATCTATATTAGATACACGATATGATACACAAACTTCATTGTCAAGACCATCTATTGCACAAAAATAATACAATCCATTTTCACTTACTGTTCTATCAAGAGTAAACAATTCATTGGTTGCTTCAAAATTCTTTTGCCACGTCGGTTTGTTATTATCAAAATGGCCATAGTTTACTAATCCAACACCATCATCTTGAGCTTGACCACGAAGTTCTACACTTCGAACTATATCAAATTCAGGTATACCAGTTAAAGTTAATGTATCTATTGCTCCATCTACTCGACTTACTATAAATTCATCACTAATTTCTGAGACATTTCCCACTTTATCTATAGCACAAGCCCGATATATACCACTTGTCATAACATCAGTACTAAATGTATCTCCATTAATATCTGTAATATAATTTAAATCAGCTGTACAAGTAGATAGTTCATCAGCTAAACCGTAATATATTCCTGCAATACCAGAACCTGAACCATCAGTTGCTTTGATAGTTATGGTCTTTGAGATAGTCCATTCTGTACTTTCTGGAACTTCAATATCTATTATTCTTGGGGCTTCTTTATCAATATGAATTGTTTCTGATGCTGTTATTTCTTGCATACTTTCGTTTTCCATATATCTTATGGCTACTGTATAAGGAATATTGGCAATGGTTCCATTAGATACTTCTGTTCTAATTATTTGTTCATCGGACATTTCGCCATAATTGTTACGCCATTCATAGGTAGCTCCATCGATATCGATGATAGAATTATTCTCTCCTAAAGGAGCTAAATACAAGTCATTTTTATACCATTTTATTTCTCCATTAGTGCTTTGAGGTTTATGAAAACCTTCAACAGAACCATCGTCAGTAATTTCTTGAACACCAATAAATGCTTGAACTTCTGATGCATATATATCACATGTACCACTTGTTTCATCACGATTTAGTAGACTATCAAAATCTAAAACTGAAGTAAACTCACCGTCTTCATAAGTACTTCTAACTAAATAACAATTTAAACTCTCTCCGGTTACTGGACTATAGATATCAGTCTCATCATCTGGTTCAATATATCCATCAAGTATTAAATCTTCCACACTTACTACAGTTATATTAGTATCATTTGCATAATTTTCCGCTTGAGCTTCAATATATGACACAACATTTGCTAATTCTTGATTTAATACATCATTTCTCACTCTTGTATAGATTGCAAAAGATATTCCTATTATTATTGCAAGTATTGCAATAACTCCAAGTAACTCAACTAATGTAAATCCTTTTTTATTCATCAAAAACACCACCTCTAATTACACAAATTAGCATTTAACTCATAATTCTTGTTAGCAAATATTGTTTTATCATTTTCACATACCATAATATTAAAATCATCTAATTCATATTTTTTGGCAACTATTATATTTTCTGAATCTCTTAATATTTCCCCACCAATATTATTTATAATATCACCTATGTTAATTTTACCATCAGTTAGTACATAATTCAACTCATAAATTGAATTATTGCTATATTTCACATTAATACTATCAATTCCATATAAATAATAATTATTTAAAAGAATTTTTAAATTTTTTGTATTATTAGTTGTTACTTCATAAGTATAATCATCATATATATCACTTGATATAGTATAGGCATCTTCTAAAATAATTGTGCCATTTTCATATGAAACCACCCGACCAATAACAGTTAAATAATCATAAATACGATAATTACTTAAATCTTCATCAAGATGAACATCAATTTTATAATCATTATTAAATGTTACATAACCATTTAAAGCATTAGCTGTTTCATCATAAGCATTTAATTCAATAAGTTCTCTACCACTAATTTTACTTATTTTACCAATTATTTTAACAAATTTATTTTTATAAATTTTAAAATTTTCTTTAGGATTGAGTAAAAATGTATTAATATCTATTTCATCTAAAGTATCATTTCCACAAACATATTTTTTTTGATAATTATAATCAAGAGTTAATGTATTATTACAATTATAAATACGATAAAATAAACTATTATAAGTACTAATATTATCATTACTTTTTATTTCATAAACATATATAGGTATTCTATTAAATTTTGAATATAAAAATATATCAATTGAATACGATAAAAGTATTAAAAACAATGGCATAATTACTATTAAATAAATATTTTTATTTGGTGAAAATATCAAACTAATGGTAATAAGAATTATACCTAAAAGAACACTTATTAACCTTAATATATTATAAGCATTAAAAAAATTAGGAATAATTAAAAATAAAATACCAATTATAAGTAATACAATTATCTTTTTCATAAAATACCTTATCCTTTTTTATATTATACTCCATTTTAACCAAAAGAAAAAGTCGATTTTCATCAACTTTTTCATTTAATTACATTTTTGCCTAGTTAAGGGCATCTTTTAACTTACTTCCAGCTTTAAATGATGCCACAGTCTTAGCAGGAATTTTAATTGTTTCTTTAGTTAATGGATTGATTCCTTCACGAGCAGCTCTTTTTTTAGCTGAGAATGTTCCAAATCCAACTAATGAAACTTTTCCATCTTTTTTAAGACCAGCAGTAATACCTGCTAAAGTAGCATCTAATGCACGAGTAGCATCTGCTTTAGAAAGTCCTGCTTCTTTGGCAATTAGTTCTACTAATTCAGTTTTAGACATTTTTTCATACCTCCCATATATGTCAATATTTGTAAAGCACATTGTCCTTACATATTAAGATTAGCAAAAATGCCAAACAAAATCAAGGAAAAAATACGCAAAACATTAAAAATTTAACGATTTTTAGCCATTTTTACTAGTACTTGACATATATTACGTTCAAATTACATTTAAATTCAGCTATAATTTGATAAATTTTGTACTACTCTTATAGAAATTTAAGAAAAAAACTATCGTTAAATTACGATAGCAATTAAGGTATTTGATCCCTTATTTATAATCTTAGATAGTGTTTCTTTTAACTTAAACCTTGTATTTTCTGGCATCATATTAAGTTTAGCTTGTATTCCTTCTTGGACGATTGTCTCTAAACTGCGCCCAAAGATTTCACTTTTCCAAATACTAGCTGAATCAGCTTCATAATCTTTCATTAGATGTTTGATTAATTCTTTTGATTGTAATTCACTACCAATGATTGGTTCGAATGTTGATTCAACATCAACTTTAATCATGTGAATACTTGAAGCCACT
This sequence comes from uncultured Bacilli bacterium, assembly GCA_944332705.1. Classification (GTDB taxonomy): domain Bacteria; phylum Bacillota_I; class Bacilli_A; order RF39; family UBA660; genus Onthocola_B. The sequence continues at coordinate 7,012 of CALVKM010000005.1, read as the reverse complement.
GCTTTTAATTTTACGCCATATCTACTTCCTTGTTTAACTAACTCAGGAGTTTCTAATTTTAATTCTTTTAATTGTGGATATACAATACCATAACCGGTTGTTTGAGTCATTTTAATGGCTTCTTTTAAAGCGGCCATTTCCTCTTTATTTTCCGTATATGATGCAAAAATTTTTAATAATCCTGCTTTTGTTGTAACAGTATCTCCCATAATAGATTTTAATGTTTCTGTGTAAAGTTCATTTGGAGATTCCAAATTAATTGTAATAGTTCCTGTGGATGCATCTAATTCACTAATATAAGCATTAGAAATATATAAAGAATCATTAAAATGTTCTAAAATAAAATCAACATCTTTAATCTTATCAACACTTATTACACTTTCTCTAATTCTTTCCAAATATTCTTTTTTTATTGCATGTTCATTAGGTAAGACATGAACCCATTCAGGAATAGAAACCTTAATATCAAGCACTGGAAATTCATATAATGCTGTTTTTAATATCTCCATTATTTCTTTTTCATTCATCAGTTCAGCACTAATAGGAATTACGGGAACCTCATATGATGTACTTAAACTTTGTGCCAGTTCCCTTGTTTCCGTATTAGTTGGGTGTACTGTATTAAGTATTACAATAAATGGTTTTCCAATATTTTTTAACTCCGACACCACTTTTTCTTCAGCTTCAACATAGGAATTTCTTTTGATTTCACCAAAAGATCCATCTGAAGTTACTACAATCCCTATTGTCGCATGATCTTTTATCACTTTTTCAGTGCCTATTTCAGCGGCTTCAACAAAAGGAATAGCATCCTCAAACCAAGGGCTTTTAACCATTCTTGGATTACCATCTTCATCCACAAATCCGTTGGCATCCGGTATCACATAACCGACACAATCAACTAATTTAATGCTTGTTTCAAATTCACCAACCTTAATTGTTGCACCATTACTAGGAACAAATTTAGGCTCTGTTGTCATGATTGTTTTTCCTTGAGCACTTTGAGGGATTTCATCTAAACAACGCTTCTTTTCGTATTCATCTGTGATATTGGGAACTACTAAGTTCTCGATGAAACGTTTAATAAAAGTTGATTTCCCTGTTCTTACCGCTCCAACAACGCCGAGATATATTTCTCCGTTGCCGCGTTTTGCTATAGAAGATATTATTTTTTCTTTTTCCATAACACACCTATCTTTCGTTTATCTAATTAATAGTATGTTACTTAATATAAATGTATGACAAATACTCAAGGAACTTTCAGGAATAATTTTTTAGAATATTTGCCTAATATAATTAATCCTTATTAATTATATTATTTAACATTTATTAAAAAGTGAAGATATATTCTTTTATGAAGCCTATGCCTTTAAATTAATTTCTTAATCTATAAGTGTGTAAGAAGATGATTAAGAATAACCTAAAGATATATACGCCGATATAAGCATTGTTATCAATGATAAAGTTCTTATCTTTAATCTAATCCTTAACATATAAAACAGTTATGGAAATTATAGATTAATCTAATCCTTAACATATAAAACAGTTATGGAAATTATAGAAATACGATTTTTTAAGAATAGCTTAAAGATAACGAAACTCCGTTCATGCCATCATAATAGTTTTGTACCCCAGTTGCAAAATTCAAGACTCTTCCAAAACCATTATGAGAAATAGTATAACTTTGCGAAGCATCTAGTGTTAAATCAGTAACCGCATGTTGATATGTTCCATAGGCTTTAGCACTTTGTGAAGTTGCAATTACATTAGCTGATATTTCTGTTTCATAATATGAAGCGCCATTAACTAAATTCATTGATATTCCAAATCCGTTGTCTGCTTTTCTAATGTTTGTTCCGTTTGGTGAATAGTTAACTGAGCCCGTTGTACCATTTTTAATATATACTTGAAGACCATATTGAGTACCTTCAACAATTGTTGCATCTTCCACGCGCAATGCTGTTACATCAAAAGATTGGGTTGCGGGAACAATAAGCCATTGTGTATATACTGATAAATAATGTCCATTGTTGCTTAATGCAGTATCAATTAATGATATTTTCTTATAAGTTGTTGAATACGTTACATCTAATGTACTTACTCCGGCGTTGTTTCGTATATCATCTTCTAAGCTTGGGTCTATTTCTTCATAGCTGTATGTTCCATTTGCTGTTAGAGTTCCTTTATAAAGCTTTTCATTAACGTTGACTTCATTTTCAGTGTACATAGCTTTTTCTTCTTCACTCATTAAAGATATACGTTCTTCTGAGAATATACTTCTTAATTTGTTGTAATCTTCCGTTGTTGTTTCTGCTTTAACACTACTTATAAATACCATTGTTGTTAATATTATAAAAGTAGAAGCCACTCTTATAATATTTTTCCTCACACTAATTTTTGTCACCTCCTTCCGTTTCCATGAACATTGTAATATAAAACGAAAGAAAAACGCAACGGAAAATTAATAGAGTAACAACTATACGATTGTAGAGTTGTTAGAATTCTTTGATATTCCTTAAGAATATAGTCTATTTCTAATTGATAATTTTCGCAGTCTCCGATGATACAATCAAATTCTTTTGTATTAACATAATAATAAAATCTTAGTTGTATTTCATTATCAATATTTTGATTAAATAAAATTCTATTGGATTCATAATAGTAGCTAATAACAAATTCAGAATCATTCAATATATAACCAACTTTTATATAACGAGCACTATCATTATAAATTATTTCCTTTATCCCATCCATCTTTATATATGTATCTGTCTTGTCATCATATGTATAACCAATTGATAGCAATTTATTTGTATTGTTAGTTTCATCATTTAATTCTTTAGGTTCTTCTGTCATTAAAAAAGTTGCATAAGATTTATTGGTTAAACTATCTGCAACTTGATTAATATACTCAGGCATTTGATTCATTATTATTTCAGGTTTAAATGAATCATATATTAATTTATTATTACTGAAGTAATCTTTAAGAACAATTAATGCTTTATAATTATGTACTGTATTATTAGTATCTGTAATAGTAATTTCTAAATGTAAATTATTTTTCATATAATGAATTATATCTTGTTCTAAGATTACTGGATATTCTTTTAATTCATCTATTAATATATCATCTAAGTTGTCACTTTCATAAATAACTATTTTATCGGCATTAACTAAAGTATATAATTCTAATTGAGTGGATTGTATTTCATAATCTATGTCAGTTATTTCAATGTTATCAATAATCAAAATATTTCTAACCTTGCTATTAATAAAATATCCACTTTGAATATTGATATCATCATTTGTGTTATAAGTGAGTTTATAAACAGAAATAGAATTAAAATTATTAATAAAATACAAAGCCAACAATATAAATATGATACCTAATATGATTCTGAGAAAATGTTTCCAAATAAATTTACAGGTTTTCTTCAGAGATTTTATCATAGTACTGTAATGATCTTTTATTGTTTTCTTTTCAAACATTACTGAACTTAATGACATGCCAAATTCATTACATAATTTTTTAACACTGTCATTATCTGGCTCTGTTTTTCCTTTCTCCCATGCAGAGATTGTCTTATCAGATAGACCAAGTCTATCAGCAAGCTCCGATTGAGTTAAATTATTATCAATTCTTATTTTACTTATTTTATAAGCATATGAATTTACATCTTTTCCTTCTAAACTAGCTTTAATCTTTTTCACTGCTACGTGTCTACTCCCTTTCTTCTTATTTTTGTTCTAAAACATTTTATCATAAATTTTTGTGTTTGTGAATATTTTTTTTACAATTTTTACATTTAATATTCTTGTTTTTAAAGATTATTGACTTTAGAAATAACATATTTTATAATAGATTAAAAAAAGAAACAGGTGATTATTTTGACAACGAGAAATGCACATCATATATATAATAAATATATAGATTTATTACTTAGGAATGAACTTAATGCTCCATCTCCTTTGTTAGAAGATTTATTTAATAGAAAAGATTATGAATATTTATTAAAACCAGTATTAAATATAATAAAGGAAAATCCTCAAGCTAGTTTAACTACTTTAAGATTAAAATTATTTTTAAGAAGTGGTTTGAAAGAAATTATAGATAATTTTGTTAATTTAACTAAAATTACTCCAGGGGTAATACTTGATTTTGGAACATATAAAACTAGAGATACTGTTTTGTGCGGCAAGAGACAAGAATATGTTATGGAAAATGGTATTTTAGTTCCAAATGAATTAGATATTGAACAAGATACAATATTTGATTTAGCATCAACTTCTAAATTATTTACTTCTGTTGCAATACTTAAAGTTTATGAAACGGGATTAATTGATATATTTGATCCTATTAATAAATATGTTCCTGAATTTAAAAATTTAGAAGATGTAACTGTATATGAATTACTTAAGTTTAGTGCTAATATTGGAACGGATACTAGAATAGATAGTGCTAAAAATAAGGAAGAAGCAGAACAAATATTATTTGGGGCTCATAAAAGATATGAACATTTAAATAATGCTTATACAGATATTGGAGCAATGATTTTAAGATATGTTGTAGAAAGAGTTACAAATATGTCTTTTGTAGATTTTGTAAATGCTGAAATATTTAAAAAAGCTGATATGGTTGACACTTATTTAAATGTTCCTGAAGAAAAGTTATATAGGGTTGCTAATGAAAATTATTCAAGTATTGTTAATAGTGATGGAAGCATTACTACTAAATATGATAATGTACCTGGAACTGCTCATGATTCTAAAGCTTTATCTATGGGGCATGCTATGGGTATTGCTCCAGGTCATGCGGGATTCTTTTCAACAAAAGATGATATGGTTAAATTTGCTAATGCTTTAATTAAAGGTGATATTATTAGTAAAAATTTAGTTATGACAATGGGAGATACTGCAACTTTTTTTCAAGAAGAAAATGGTAAATATACGTATAATTATGGTTCCTTAGTTTATGGTAAACAAAAAGATCCTAAATATTTGTCCGTTTATGCTCCTCTTTCTGGTAGAGCTTTTATGTCACCAGGATTTGCTGGTACAACATTAGTAATCGATCCTGTAAATGAATTATCTTTATTTATTGGGGCTAATAGATTACATAATAGAATTTATCAAATACATCCCAATTATAAAGATAAAATTATTGTTGATGAACATAATAAAAAGACATTTTTAATGCCAGATGGATCAGAAAAAATAATTAGTGCTGATTATACAAAAGAAAAAGAAGTTATGGTTAGACTAGCTTTAGATTTAACATTACAATATCAATTACTGGAAAAAATTTATCCCCAAGAAAAAGAAATGCATTTAGTTAGAGAACTTAACTAAATGCTTCTTTTTACTCTAATACTGTAGTTGGCGGGCCCCACTAAAGTATCACCATCTATTGTAAATCTAGAGCCATGACATGGACAGTCCCAAGTTTGTTCAGTTTCATTAAATAATAATGTACACTTCATATGAGGACATTTATTATAAACAGTGTGTTTAACTCCATATTTATCCACATATATAGCTTTATCTTTAATAAATATTGGATTATTATTATAGTATTCTTTATTTTTATTTAACTTACTTCCTATCAAACTATACATACTACTAAATATATTATAACTATACTTTATTATACTTTTACTTCTTTTGGGATCAAATAAATTAATATATTTATTTTCTTTATTATTAATTATATCTTTAATTATTAAACTAGCTATAACGCTACCAGTCATACCCCAAGTATTATAGCCTGTTGCAATAATTAAATTATCTTTAATAAAACCAATGTAAGGTATGTAATCAGGGGTTATAATATCATGATTACTCCATGAGTAATCATGAATATTTTTATTAAAACAAAGATTATGGGAATTAGTTACAGTTATTAAAGTATCTTTATTATACCTAATTGATAATAATTCATCATCAATATTTATAGCACTAAAGTGCTTATTTTTATCTTTTTTTATTGTTATATATGATTTTTCTAAATTGCCTTTGAAAGGCATTAAAAAGGGAATTAGAAAGTATGGATAAAACATAGCAAGTATTACTTTTTTTGCTTTAATTACATAATTATTATTAGTATAACAATAATATAAGTTATCAACATTTTTAATATTTATTATATTAGTATGTTCATATATTTTATCCTTTAATTTATAAGCTAATTCATTTAGATATTTTAGGGGATGAAAAACATAAGTATTATCAACACTAAAACTATAATTAACAAACATTTTATTAGGTAAGATATTAGAAACTTGAGGGAATTCTTCGAAAGTTTCTAATATCTTTTGTTCTTTCTTTATTTTTTCTATATTTTCTATTTTTGTTGTATAAAGATATGATTTTACTTTTTCTAAATCACAATCAATACCCTCTTTATTTATTCTATTAACTAAAGTTTTAATAGCTAATTTATTACATTCATAATAAGACTTAGCTTTAGCTAAATTATTTATTTTAGAATAAATATTTTCTTGTAAAAAAGTTATTTTAGCACTACTCCTAGCAGTTATACCACTACCTATAGTGTTTTTTTCAACAAGTATTACATCTTTATTCTTTAGTTCATATAAAGTATTAATACCAGTGATACCACCACCAATGATAAGGATATCACAATTGATATCCTTATCTAGTGTTTTATATTTATGCATATTTATATCTTGCCATAATGTTTTCATATATTTATTATGAACATAAATTAGATAATTATTACTTTTTTCTACAGAGGGGTACAGAGGGTTTTAGTCATTTCCCTTCTGCGGTTTACTGCGGTTATTTGAGGTTTTCTTACAGAGAGTTACAGAGGGTGCTCGGTTATTACCGAGTACAATTACGAGTAATTAATATTATAAATGATATAGTAGCTGTTAATAGAACTTTTTGTTTGGCTGTGTTTGGCTGTTGATGGGACTTTTTGTTTGGCTGTGTTTGGCTGTTGATGGGACTTTTTGTTTGGCTGTGTTTGGCTGTTGATGGGACTTTTTGT
>CALVKM010000004.1 GCA_944332705.1 uncultured Bacilli bacterium | reverse complement strand
AAGTTAAATATGCAAGATTTATGGCTTTAATACCATATGTTAAATAATTGCATATTCTACTGTTTTCTCTAACATTTCATCTGTTGATAACTTAATAGTTATCAACTTTTTAAATTAATAAAAATAGTGTTGATAATCATAAATTTATCAACACTATTTCTTTATTCTAGGGTAAGGTTTTCTTTCATTAGTTAATCCTATTAAATAATCAATTGAAGTATCATAATATTTTGCTAATTTTTCTAATTTATCTATTGGTATAAGTCTCATTCCGGTTTCATAAAGACTATATTGCTTTTGTGATGTATTTAATATTTTAGCAATATCTTTTTGATATAAATCCTTATCTTGTCTAATTTCCTTTAGTCTTTGTACATCCATAGTTTATCACCAATCTTATTTTCTCATATTCTCGATTGGTTATATTGACTTTATCCCCAAATAGGGATATAATCTTAATGTATATAACCATATGGTAATACGAAAGGAAATGAAATATGAAGAAAAAAATATTGTTGATAAGTGGTATGTTATTAACATTAATAATTGTAATTAGTACTATTTTAATTGTTAATAAAAATAGTACTAATAATGAAATAGTTATGCAAGATAATAATAAGCCAATTAATAATTCATTTCTAACTCTAATGTTAGAACAAAGTGACGGATCTTACCTTGAATCAACAACTAATACTTGGTCAACAGGGAATTATGCATTTAATAGTGAACTTAGTAGATGTGAAAATGGTGGAGAACTAAGATGGGATAGAGAAAATGGTATAGTAGAATTACTATCCAATAAATCAGATGCTTGTTATGTATACTTCGATTTATATAATGTAGTACAAATAACTAATGTATCAGCTACTAAAACAACAAATAGTGTTACTTTAACAGTAACAGTAGATGCCGGAGAAAATCCAGTAGCCACATATTATTTTAGTATGGATGGAGGAAGAAGTTACCAAACAAGTACAAGTCCTAATTATACTTTTAGTGAATTAACACCAAATACATCATATACTTTCCAAGTATATGCAGTAGATACTTTAGGTTATGAATCAAATGAAGAAACAATAGAGGTCACAACAGAGAATTATGTAAATCCTGTTGTTAATAGTGTAACAGCAACAAATGTAACAAATAATAGTATAACAGTAAGTGTATCAGCAACAGCAGGAACAAATAATATACAAACATATTATTATTCTATAAATAATAGTTCATATGCAAGTTCAAGTTTAAATACACATACATTTAGTGGACTAAGTGCAGGAACAAATTATAGCATAAGAGTATATGTAAAAGATACAAATGGAGTAGATTCAAATGTATATACAATAAATGCAGAAACAGATAGTGTAATATATTTAGCAGATGTATGTAGTAATGGAACAAACTTTGCAACATGTTTGAAGAATTATTATAATGCCGCGGGTGTAGAGATGTCAGGCATGTATTATCATACAAGTAGTTTAGCAAATAGTGCAGCGGATAATAGTTATAGATATGCCGGAGCAAATCCAAATAATTATGTATGTTTTGGGTCAGATGCAGCAAGCTGCCCAAGTGCAAACTTATATAGAATCATCGGAGTATTTGGAAACGAAGTAAAATTAATAAAATCAACAAGTTACGGAAGTTATGCATGGGATAGTGGAAATAGTAATATATGGAATTCATCAACCAAACCAGATATAAGAACAACATTAAATAGTACATTTTTGGGAACACTAAGTAGTACATGGCAAAACAAAATAGCAACGCACGCATACAAAGTAGGAGGAATGGCTCTAGATGATTCATATACAGCAAAAGAATATTACAATACAGAAGTAGGAAGTAGTTCAAGTAGTACAACAGATAGTATGAAAATAGGATTAATGTATGTATCAGATTATGGATTTGCAGCAAGTAATAATTACTGGACAAAAAGGCTATATGATTATGATCGCGTAGCAAGGAATAGTGATTGGATGTACTTAGGTTCTTACGAATGGACTATTTCTCACGATTCCAATGATAGCGGTTATGTATTCTTCGTGTATGTTAAAGGTAAGGTCGGATACTTTAGTGGCGGCGGTCCGGGAAATAATTGGGCGGTTCGCCCAGTCTTTTATCTCACATCTTCCACGACCTATGTCAGCGGATCCGGAACTTCAACTGACCCAATTCGCATAAATTAAAGTAAAATTACTCTTTTTTATTTAAATAATTGCTTTTTAAATTTAATAATGCTAAACTTAATTTGAGTGATAATAATGAATGAATTAGAAAAAGTTAAAGAATTACAAAAATTAATAGAAGAAGCAAATAATATAGTATTCTTCGGTGGTGCTGGTGTATCAACTTCTAGTGGTATAAAGGATTTCCGCGGTAAAAACGGTTTATATAAAAGTGTTACTGATTATCCACCGGAATATTTACTTAGTTCTGCCTGTTTTTATAAAGAACCAGAATTATTCTTTGAATTTTATAAAAATAATTTAAATTCTTTGAGTGTAGAACCTAATATTGTTCATAAATATTTAAAAAAGTTAGAAGATAAAGGTAAGCTAAAAGCAATTGTAACACAAAATATTGATGGTCTTCATCAATCTGCGGGTTCTACTAATGTTTTAGAAATACATGGATCAATTTATCATAATCATTGTCTTAAGTGTAGTAAGAGTTATGATGTATCATTTGTATTTGAAAGTGTTGGAATACCTAAATGTAGTTGTGGTGGAACAATAAAACCAAATGTAGTTTTATATGGTGAAATGTTACCAGAAAAAGCATTAAATAAAGCTTGTTTAGCTATATCTAATGCCGATTTATTAATTGTTGCAGGAACTTCTCTTACTGTTGAACCTGCCGCAAGTATGATTAATTTATTTAAAGGAAAAAATTTAGTAATATTAAACGATAGTAAAACACCATATGATAGTGTAGCAACACTTGTTATTCATGCTGATTTAAAAGATATTTTTGAAAACTTAAAAGCATGATTGATTAAATTAACACAAAATAAACAATTTATCTTGAAAAATGATTTTTGTTTTATTATAATGGTAATAAGTGATGAATTATGGAATAATGGGAATTGAAATTGCCTAAATATCTACAAAAAGATATAAAGGAGTATTTAAAGGAAAAAGATAATCCTAATTGTATGCATATAGATTGTTTGATTAATGAGTTATATGGTTCAATTAATGCAGCTTATTGGGATAAAGAAATCACTAAATTTCAAGCGGATTATTTAAGAGAGAAATACATTTTTGAAAGTAGTAGCAATTGATTTTTAAACTAATTTATTTTGTAAAATAGAACTAACTGTGGCAAACACAGTTTTTTCATTTTACTAAAGTCTTAAATAATGGTATAATATTATATGACTTGAAGGAGGCCCTATGAAAGTAATATTATTAAAAGATGTAAAAAATCAAGGTAAAAAAGATAGTGTAATTGATGTATCTGATGGTTATGCTAATAATTATTTAATCAAAAATAATTTAGCAGTACCTTACACTAAAAAAAGTAAAGAAATATTAGATAAAGAAATAGATATAAGAGTAAAAACGGAAGAAAAGTTAGTTGAACAATATAATGAAATTAAAAATAAATTAAATGATAAAGTAATAGAATTTAAAGTTAAAACTGGGGCCCAAGATAAAGTGTTTGGGACTGTTTCTAGTAAACAAATTAGTGATAGATTAAAGGATTTGGGATATAACATAGATAAAAAATGTATTAAAATAAATGGAAGTATCTCTACTTTAGGAATTACTAATGTTGAAATAGAATTACATAAGAAAGTTAAATTTAATATAAAAATTAATTTAATAAAATAAGGAGGAAATATGGCCAGGAAGATGCCTCAAAATCTCGAAGCAGAAATGAGTGTATTAGGTGTTGCTTTTTTAAACGCAGGGGATGTACAAAAAATAGTTGAAGAAGTAACCGCTGATATGTTTTTTGATGAAAGAAACAGAATTATTTTTAATGCTATAAAAAACCTTCATGATAGTAGAACTCCAATAGATATAACAACAATTAAAGATGAACTTGATAAGGATAAAAAACTTAATACAGTAGGTCTTGATTATTTAACTGATGTAATTGATTCAGTAGTAACAACTGCTAATTTAGATTTTTATATTAAAATAATTAGAGATTATGCGATTCGTAGAAATTTAATTGAAACAGCAACAGACATTATTAATACTACATATGAAGATGAAAATATAACAACATTACTTGATACTGCCGAAAAAAATATATTAAATGTTGTTAGGGCTAGATCTGTTGGATCATTTATGCCAATTCAAGAAGTTTTAAGAAATGCTCAAGCAAAATTAGAAGAACTAGCTAAAAATAAAAGAACAATTACAGGATTAGAAACAGGTTTTCCAGATTTTGATAAAATTACTACTGGGTTACATGGTGGTGAAATGATTATCCTTGCCGCTCGTCCTGGTATGGGAAAAACTGCTCTTGCCCTAAATATGGCTTCTTTTGCGGCGATGCATACTAAAAAAGCTGTTGCGATATTCAACCTAGAAATGTCAGCGGAAATGCTTGTTAATAGAATGATTGCTTCAGTTGGCCAAATAGATTCTTATAAATTACAAACTGGCAATATGCTGGAACGTGACTGGCAAAGATATAATGAAGCTTTATCACAATTATCAGAAACCAATATATTTATTGAAGATAATGTTTCAGTGACTGCTCAAGATATTAGAGCCAAATGTCGTAGACTTGCAAATAGTGAGGCTGGATTAGGTTTAGTTGTAATTGACTACTTACAACTTATTAATAGTGGTTCAAGAAGAGTTGAATCAAGACAAGTCGAAGTATCAGAAATTTCGCGGGCCCTAAAAACGATGGCTGTTGAATTAGATGTTCCGGTAATTGCTTTAGCACAATTATCTCGTAGTGCTGAGAAAAGAGAAAGTAATCAACCAATGTTATCTGACTTAAGAGAATCAGGTTCTCTAGAACAAGATGCCGATATGGTATTGTTTATTAATAGAAAAGATTATTATGAAAAAGCTAAAGATTTTAATAATAAAATAGTTCCAGCAGAATTAATTATAGCAAAACATAGAAAAGGTGGTTTGGGAACAGTTAATTTATTATTTGAACTTAATATGTCAAGTTTTAAAAGTGTTTTAAAAGTAAATGGAGATGAACAATGAAAACTAAAGATATAATTGTAACTTTAATTTTATCTATAATAATTGTTGTTTTATATGTAGTAAATGAGATAGCAAATGAAAATCTTGAATATGCAAATACTGCATATCAAGTATATTTGAAAGGAGAAGTTATTGGTTTAATTGAAGATGAACAGTCTTTATATAATTTAATTAATAATGAACAACAAAATATTAAAAATGAATATAATGTGGATTCTGTATATCCTCCGAATGTTTTTGAAATTGTAGAAACTAAAACATATTCTACTGATTTTTCTTCACCAGAGAATATTTATGCTTTAATTGAAGAAAGAGATGATTTTACTGTACAAGGTTATACAATAACTATTAGATATGATGAAGAAGATTATTATGAAGAAGAAGTAGTACCTGAAGATTTTTCAATTAATGTATTAGATGTAGAAGTATTTAATGAAGCTATTGAAAGTTTTATTTTAGCTTTTGTTAGTTTAAATGATTATAATGATTATATAAATAATGAAATTGAAGAACTTACAGATATTGGTCAAGTTATAACTAATATGTATTTTCAAGAACAAATTATGATTAAAGAATCATTTATAAGTGTTAATGATAAAATATATACTGATTCATCTGAACTTGCTCAAGATCTACTTTTTGGTGTTGATGCAGAAATGGATACTTATACAGTAGAGGCTGGAGATAGTATAGAGAGTATTAGTGAAGAATTTGAATTGAATCCCCAAGAATTTTTAATTGCTAATCCTAGCTATCGAAGTGAAGATGTTATGCTAAATATTGGTGAGGCAGTAAATGTTACTTTGCTTGATCCAATTGTGACATTTATTTATGATGTTTATCGGATTGAGGAATCAATTACACCATATTCTAAAGAAACAAAAACTGATAATACTAAACCTTACGGCTATAGTGAAATAACCCAATCGGGAATTACGGGAATTGACTTAAACTATGAAACTTATCAAGTAAAAAATGGTGAACAATCTAGTCAAATTAATATTATTAGTACAGTTCCTGTTCGTACAGCAGTGGCAGAAGTTACAACGGTTGGACCAACAAGACCAGGGGTAAGTGGTTCATATGTTAATATATCAGGAGAATGGGGTTGGCCAACAAATCAACCATCAGTTATTACCAGCCGCTATAGTATGCGTTGGGGTAAACTTCATGAAGGAATTGACATTTCTGGTACCGGATATGGCTCACCAATATATGCAATTGCTGATGGAACAGTTGTTAATGTTTCTCCAGCATGTAGCAGTTGCTATCAATGGTCAAATGGTAATTATGTAGTAGTAAGACATGATAATAATATCTATTCGGCATATCTTCATTTAAGTGGCTTTAATGTTAGTGTTGGTCAAACAGTTAAAAAAGGTGATATTATTGCTTATATGGGTAATAGTGGCTTTGTTACAGGAACTCATCTACACTTAGGTTTATATGAAGGTGAACCATTCGCTGGTGGTTATACAAGATCTTTAGACCCATTAAGGCATATTTATTCGGGGCTATAATGAGAATTTGTGTTTTATCTAGTGGCTCTAAAGGGAATGTCACCTATATGGAGGCAAATGGCAAGAAATTTCTTTTAGATGCCGGACGAAATTATAAATATATTAATGATAAATTAAAAGAAATAGATGTTGATATTAAAAGTATTGATTATATTATAATTAGTCATGATCATAATGATCATATATCAGCCCTAAAAACGCTCATTAGTAAAACTCATGCAACAGTAATCATATCTTTAAAACAATTTTATGAAATAGAAGATTTAAAGAACTATGAACATATTATAACAATTGATGATGAATTAGAACTCTATGGAATAAAAATACTTTCCATCCATTCTAGTCATGATGCAATAGATTCTAGAAATTTTATTTTTAATGATGGTCATGCCAAAATGGCTTATATAACGGATACAGGATATGTTAATATTAAATATTTTAAATATCTTCGTAATTTAGATGTTTATTTGTTTGAAAGTAATCATGATATTGAATTATTACAACATGGTCCATATCCTGCATGGCTAAAAATGCGAGTATTAAGTGATGAAGGACATTTATCCAATAAACTTGCGGCATTTTACTTAAGTAAATTTATTGGAACTAATACTAAAAAAATTATTTTAATTCATTTAAGTGAAACTAATAATTTAGAAAGTATTGCAATGGAAACTATTAATAATACATTTTTAGATAAAGGAATTAATTTTAATAATATAATTTGTGCTAAACAAGAAGAAAAGACAGAAGTGATTGAAGTATGATAAAAATATTATGTGTAGGTAAAATAAAAGAAGGATATTTACAAGATTTAATTAATGATTATTTAAAAAGAATTAGTAAATATCATAAAATTGAAATTATTGAACTTAAAGATGATTCTAATTATCAAAAAGAAACGAGTAATTTATTAGAACATATAAAGTCTAGTGATTATAATATAGCATTAGATATTAAAGGAAAAATGGTTACGAGTGAAGAATTTGCTAGTATTATTGATAAAACATTTTTAACAAATAGCACTATTACTTTTATCATCGGTGGGTCACTTGGCTTAAATGATGAAATTAAAAGTAAGTGTCAGCAAATAATTAGTTTTTCTCATCTTACATTTCCCCATGGATTATTCCGGGGAATATTACTAGAACAAATCTATCGCAGTTTTAAAATTTTAAATAATGAAGCTTATCATAAATAAGGAGGAAGTATGCATTTAATTGATGTTCAAAATATATTTTATAATGATAATTTGGATTATAAAAGTGAAATAAATTATTTAAATAGACAAATAGGTTTATATAAAAGAGCACTAAGTGATTTAGAAAACAAAAAAGTATCTCAAATAGTTAAAGATTTGATATATGAAAAATATCATATAAGTAATAATAAAAATATTGATGTATTACATGGTATTTTAAAAAATGATTTATTTACTTTAGAAAAAAGATTAGAGCTAATTAATAAAAAGTATAGTATGTCTTTAAGTATTTATAATGCAATTAAATATCGTCAGATAATTACTCCTGATATGATAAATCCAATAAAAGAAAAACTAATAGAAGAAAAAGTAAAAGATGCAGATTTAATTAAAATTATGGAATTAATCAAGGTTCGTAATGGTCATGTTTTAGTTAATGAAGAAAAGGCTATATTTAGTGAAGATTTGTTTTTAGTGTTAAATATGTTAAATAGTGGTTTTGAAGAAATTGATGTAACTATGAATACCGATGAATCATTAGATGAAGAAATAACTAAAATAATAAATGAATTAAATAGTACTAATATTACAACACTTGATTTATCTAAATATAAAAAAGAAGAACAGGTTTATCTTTATAAAAGATTACTACTTTTTTATCAAGATAAAATATATAATTTAATCGAAGTATTAAAAAATAAAGAATATTATTTTGATATTGAATTATTACAACAAATTAAAGATGAATATAAAGAAACCTATGCTATTTATATATTTATAAGAAATAAATTAGATGCACTAAATCTAGAAGAAAAAGATGCTGTTTTAATAAATTTAGAACAAAGAAATAATAATAGAAAAGGTGCTAGATAATGACTATAGAAAATTTAAAAAAATGTAAATATGGCTTAACCCATAATGGAACATTTCATGCTGATGATGTTTTTGCTACTGCTTTTATTAAACTCATTAATCCAAATATTAAAGTAATTAGAGTATCTAATATTCCTAATGATTTTAAAGGAATCGTTTATGATATTGGTAATGGATTATTTGATCATCATGGTAGTGATAATAAAAAAAGACCTAATGGCATTCCCTATGCGGCTTTTGGTAAGCTTTGGACTCATTTTGCTCCCTTTATTTATGATGATTATATTGTTAAAAAGATTGATAAAAAGTTTATTGCACCCTTAGATTTATCCGATAATACAGGTTCACCAGATACATTATGTTCTGCTATTGAGGCAATGAATCCTACCCATGAAGCAAATGGTGATAAAGAGTTTGCTGAAGCAGTTAAATTTGCTACAGTAATCCTTAAAAATTTAATTAATCATGAAATAAATTATTATGAGGAAGAAAAAGAAGTTAAAGAAATATATGAAAAAAGTATAAATAAAGAAATAATTGTATTAGATAAACACTTGCATTTTACTGATTACCTACCAAAAACGGAAGCAATCTATGTTATATTTCCATCTAATCGTGGTGGATACTCAGCTCAAGGTGTGCCAATAAATAGTGATACAGTAGAGTTAAAAAGACCCTTTCCGGCATCTTGGACACAAGAATTACCAGACTATTTAACTTTTTGTCATAACTCAAGATTTTTAATATCTGCTAAAACTCTTGATGATATAATTTATGCTTGTAATATAGCTCTAAAGGATGGTGAATTATGATAGGTAATGATTGGGATGAAGCCCTAAAAGTAATTTGGAATAGTAATGGTTTTAAAAACTTTTACAACAAAATAATGGCGGAATATGATACTAAAATTATTTATCCTCCGAAAAATTACATTTTTAATGCTTTAAAATTAACAAGTTTTAAAGATACTAAAGTAGTTATTGTAGGACAAGATCCATATCATGAAGAACATCAAGCTCATGGTTTATCTTTTTCAGTTCAAAAAGGTGTTAAGTTACCACCATCACTACAAAACATCTATAAAGAATTAGAATCTGATTTAAGTATTAAACCGCGGGTTGATGGCGATTTAACTGGTTGGGCTAAACAAGGAATTTTACTTCTTAATGCTGTTTTAACTGTTGAAAAAGGTCATGCCGGAAGTCATAGAAATATGGGGTGGGAATTATTAACTGATTATATAATTAAGGTGCTAAACACAAAGAATACTCCAGTAGTCTTTATATTGTGGGGAAACTTTGCTAAAGAAAAAGCAAAACTCATAACTAATCCAATACATTATATTATAATGAGTCCTCATCCATCACCACTCTCCGCTTACTCAGGATTTTTTGAAAGTCGCCCTTTTTCCAAAGCAAACAATTATCTAACTACACATGGTTTAACTCCAATTGATTGGTCTAAATAAGCTTATTTAGATCTTTTTTTGTGCTTTTTAGTTTAATTTGCCCTATTTTATTGAATTTTAGCTTGACAATACTCCAAGTTTCATATAAGATATATAATCACAACGAAAGAGTGTGCAGGAGGAGTTAAGTTTCAAAGCTTTTTTGAATGTTTGGGAGTTTTGGACTTTTCTAGCATTATGTTTGGGGGATTGTTAAATGCGAAGAAAAGGAGTGAAGATTGGGTTTTTATGCCTTATACTTTTGGTGGCTTTAGGATTTGCTTTACCACTACAAAGTAATGATATTGTTAATAGTGCTAATAATGTTATTACTGATAGTACAAGCTATATTGCCTTAAGTGATCTAAAAGAAGAATATAATAACCCTAATATCGTCGGGGCTATTAGAATTTCTGGAACTGATATTTCAGAAATATTAGTTCAAGGGGAAGATAATGATTACTATTTAAATCATAACATCTATAATGAAAGTGATGTTAAGGGTGCAACATTTCTAGATTATAGGGTTACATTAGATAGTAGCAAGATATTAATTTATGGTCATAATTCTGATTCTTTAAATGTTCCATTTAGAGAATTAGAAAACTACTATGATGAAGAATATTATCATGATCATAAAATAATAGAGATAATTACAGAAAGTGGTATTAAACAATATGAAATATTTTCTGTATATGTAGAGACTCGCGATTGGAACTATATGACTATTAATTTTGATAATCAAGATAGTTGGTATAATCATATTAAAGAACTAAAAGATAAATCTTGGTATGATACTGGTGTAGATGTATCAGAATATGATGAAATATTAATTTTACAAACATGCAGTCATCATAATGACTTTAAAAATTATGATAGAAAATATTTACTAATAATTGCAAGGGGGATTTAAATGAATTATAGTAAAAAAATAATGGCAACATTATTAGTTGCATTTGGTTTAATAACCAATGTTAATGCTACATCAAAATGGGATACAACAAGAAATGATTATAGTACAACAACTGATGGAATTACAGTTGCTTATGATGAAGAAAACTACACAATAATTTATACTATTCCACAAAATTATAGTGGTAAGGAAATTTATTTTAACATTACAGATGATATTGAAACAATTTTAGCTGGTTCTTATGTACCAGGAAAAAATGCACCTTTTAAAATTAGAGTGATAAATAATTCTGATGTTGATTATCATTATGTTGAGGATTCTTTAACTATTGATACATTAGATTTAGATTATGAATTTGATGAACTATATAGTCAATACGGTGAAGAAGTTTGGAATTATTATGATAATGGAAATCATGGAATTTATATTAAAGACGCTTATGGGTTTGATGGTAATTTATTAGTAGGTTCTTATTCTATAAGAAGAACTGGTAATAGTGCTATAGCCTTTTTATATACTAGAGCTGAAGGTTATAGAAATGGCGAATATAATAATTGTGATGTATATGATGAATATACTGATTCATATCTTATAAAAGGAACTGATAGATATTGTGCACCATTATTAACTGATGAAAATTTAGGACAAGAGTTAATAAATCAAGGATATGTTAATGGTATTGCTGATTTACATTTATACTATTTAGATTATTATAATAATAAATTAGATGAAGATCCAAGTAATGATACTAATTATACAGAATTAGAAGATTTACCTTTAAATACAATAATTGGTAACAATTTTAGTTACGGTGGTGTTCTTGGTGGTAAAAAATTTAATATGTATGAAACTAATCCGTATGTAAATGCTTTGGGTTATAATTGGTTTTATAATATGGGATTATCAGTATTTCCATTAGTTGATGCTTTTGGTAATCAAACTGTAACTGTTGATTGCTACTATGGACCTTGTTATTATGAAGACGTTGATAATTCTTATACAGTAGGTTCTTATATGAGAGGTGAAAATACTGTATTTGAAGAAGTATTTAGAACTGATTTAGGTCTAGTAGAAGCAAATAGTCAAAATGATTTAAGAGAATTTGCAATGAATCTTGATGGAGATAACGTTGTAAATGCCCATCAAATTATGAATTTTGGCTATATGATGAGTTTTAGTTTAGAACAAGAAATAGTTTATGGCGATTTAATTGTTCATTATGTTGATGAAGATGGTAATAAACTTACTGAGGACATTACTTCTAGTGATGAAGTTGGAAATCCTTATGAAACAAAGAGTATGGAATTTGATGGTTATCATTTAATTAGAGTGGAAGGTCATGAAACTGGAGAATATATCGATGGTACTATTCATGTAACTTATGTATATGCTCTTGATGGTATCGGGGATGTTGAAGATCCGGAAGAACCAACAACTCCAGTTGAACCTGAAGAACCAACAGATTCTGTTGAACCACCTCATACAGATGTGGAAGTTAATAATGTTTCTATCAATAATATTATATATTATTGTGAAGATAGAAAAAAATGTATTAAGTAAGGAGGAAAAATGACAAAAAGACTTAACAAGTTTTATTTGTTAGTAGCTTTATTAGTTTCATTATTTATAGGTAATACTAAAGTAATGGCTGCCGAATATACTATTACTGTTGATAATACTCAAGATGAAATTAATGAAATACTAGCAAGTGCTACATCACAAGATAACATAGTTATTCAAAGTGGAGATTACAGTGTTGAAAAGAATGGAAAGCCTTATCACAAAGTTATATTTGTTGATAATGCGGGGTTGAATTTTACAATTGCTGGTGAATACACAGAATTACAATTTATTGTAAGAGCTGAAAATACTAATATTACAGCAAATGATGCAACTATCAATGGTAATGCAAGTACTGAAGGTAATCCTGCAGCAGCATTATTTATTGAAGAAGGTTCAGTTAATTTAAGTGGAAACTTAACATTAAATGACCATAATCATGGTGTTCGTTTAGGATATGGAAAAGCAACAACATCTGTTACTAGTACATTAACTATAATGGAATCAGCAGTATTAACTATTCAAAATAACGATAATACTTTTGGAAGTAATTATTATGGTAATGGTTATGATGATCCAGACAGTTCTTATTCTAGTTTTGTTGATAAAGGTCAAGGAAACGGAACAAGTGGTGCAGCAATAGATGTTCGTGGTAAAGGATATGCTAATATTATTTTAGAAAAGAATGCTACTTATAATGCCTTTAACACAGAAGCGGCCGTATATGCTATTAATGTAAGTAATTTTACTTTTGAAGCAAAAGAAGGTTCTTATGTTAATTTTGATAGCAATGGTCAAGGATTCAACATGAATACTGACTATGCTGGTAGTGTTGATATTAAATTAAATAATGCTAAAATGGATATTGTTAATAGTAGCAGTAATGGTATTACTGGTCAAGGAAAACCTTATTTATTAGATATAACTAATAAATCAGAAGTTAATATCAATAACAATGGGGGAATGGGAATTAATAATTTCTATGTAAAAGTTAGTGATTCAAAATTAAATGTTAATGGAAATGGCTCACATGGAATATCTAATGTTGCATTTGATGCTACAAATAGTATTGTTAATTTTAATGACAATGCTAATATAGGTTTAAATATTACAAAATATAATTATGATAAAGAAAGTACTGATATTATTAATAGTACAATTAATGCTAATAATAATGGAGGTCCTGGAATTCGCTTTTTTGTAGAAAATGGTGTAACAAATGTAACTAATTCAAAAATAACTACAAATAATAATGGTTATGGTGCATCAGTTCAAGAAGGTTCTACTTATGGATGGGATGTAAACGACTGGGATTCTGGTTATTGGGCTGGAGTTGCTGCTAAAGGTAACTTATATGCTAAAAACTCTGTTATATTTAGTAATGGTGTTAGTGGTTACTCTTTATATGATACTGATAGCGGAGAAGGAATATTCCATGTATTAGAAAATTCTGTAATTGTTGCAAATGGTGAAGAATCAACTGATATTTTTGATGATTATAATAGTGCTAATAATCATTCTGGTAATACTATTGTAACAGGTGGTAGTTTACAAGTGGATTCTGATAATGTATCAGTATCAGATTCTTTAAATAATTTATTTCACACTGAAATAAATCCTACTATGCCAAGTGGTACTGGCGAAAAAGCGGATATTCAATTTGCTGGTCCAATTAATAGTGACTATACTGCATTAACTCAATTTATATTACATCAAAATATTAATAAAGAAGTTGGGGGAGAAGGTTCACATACATTTATTTATTATGACCCTACAACATTAAATCGTTATGATTATACATTTAGATATAATGTTCTTGGAGAAGATTTAAATCCTGATGTATTTGGTAATGCCTATATTTGGACACCAGTATCTATTATTAGATATGATGCAACTGAAGGTTTAATTAATAATCTTGGAACAGCTGGTAAAGTATCTTTAGGATATGGATATACTGACCTTTTAACTGGTTTAAATACTAGATATTCTAGTGATATTACTATATTTGGTAACAGTCTAGATTTAGCAGAAAAAGTATTACCATCAGCAGAAAAAGAAAATTATATATTCTTAGGTTGGTATATACCAGAAGCTGATAATGCCGATATTGCAGCAGAACTTGCTGAACGTGGAGAATTTGAAGCTTTATATGAATTACTTGTTATTCCATTTACTCAAAGTACTAAAGTATTAAGTGATTTTGATGATTTAACAAGTGGTCTTGAAGAAATTACTGTTTATGCTAAATGGGCTAAAGCAGGAGATGTCGTAGTTAACTATGTTGATGAAGATGGAAATGAACTAGCTGATGAAGAAGTAATTACTGGAGTAGTTGGAGAAAATTATGAAACAACTGCTAAAGACTTTGATGGTTATTATTTAGTATCTGTTGAAGGATATGAAACTGGAGAATTTATTGAAGGTACTATTTATGTAACTTATGTATATGCTGTTGAAGGTATTGGGGATGTTGAAGATCCAGAAGAACCAACTGATGAACCAGTTGCACCAGAACAACCAATTGAACCACCTCATACAGATGTAGCAGAAAGTGAAAGTAATACTGTAAATAATATTCAACCTACATATTACTTTATTAATACAGATAATAAAGATAAAAAAAGAAGAAAATAAATAAAAAGAGTTCTCGAATGAGAATTTTTTTTATAGTTTAAAATCATCAATTACAGCATCTTGCATATTCTTACCATCAAAAAATGGTTTAATTTTATACCTATGAATTTTCGCAACAATATTAGAAGGAAATTTTCTAATTATTTGATTTAATTTAGAAGTATTATTATTATAATAAGTTTTACTAGAAGCCAGTGTTTCATTTAATTCATCAATTTTCTTTAATAATTCATTAAATTCTTTATTATTTAATCTTTCATGATCATTTTTAACTTCTGTTATTATATTCATAGCTTCTGTTAATTTTCTATCCATTTCATAATTAGTAATTCTTTTATCTTTTAATTCAATATAATCTTTCAAATAATCTTTTTTAGTTACTTCCTTTTTTATTTGTACATTTAATTTGCAAATAATATCATATTTTTCTCTTAAAGCATCATCAATAATACTTTCAGCTTTTTCTATTTTAGTTTTAAAGGTAGCTAAATTATTATAAGTAGTAACATATAATATCAAAATCAAACAAATTATAATTATAAGTACTAAAATTAATGTTATTAACATATCATCACCATAATAATTGTACTATAAATAACTTATTTTTTAAAGGGTTTGTAAATCAATAATAATATTTTTACATTAAATCCACACACTTTTATAACAATTGCGTTGGTTTAGTAAATATTTTGTAGTTTTGTGTATGAATTCTTGTTATATATCTAATTTTTTGGTAAAATAATATATATGAATCGAGGCAAATAATATGAAGAAAAATTCATTTTTAGAAGGTACTATTATTGCAACATTAGCCTTAGTCTTTACTAAAATTTTAGGAATGCTTTATGTTATTCCTTTTTATGCTATAATTGGTTCACAAGGAAGTTCCTTATATAGCTATGCTTATAATATCTATTTGATATTTTTAAGTATTTCCTCTGCAGGTATTCCTGTTGCTATGAGTAAAATTGTTAGTGAATATGAGTCTCTTGGTTTAAAAGAAGCAAAGGTTCGTTCATTTAAATTAGGTATATTTATTGTATCTATATTATCGGCGGTATGTTTTATTTTCTTGATGTTTTTCTCAGAAAATGTAGCCCGCTTAATAGTTGGTGATATGACCGGAGGAAACTCCCTAGAAGATATTACTTTAGTAATATTTGTCGTATCATTCGCAGTTTTAATTATACCTTTTTTAAGTGTTGCTAAAGGATATTTACAAGGCCATAAATATATTAAACCATCAAGTATATCTCAAATGATTGAACAAATTGTTCGTATTTTAGTTATTGTTTGTGGTAGTTATTTTGTCATTCGTATTTTACATAAATCTGTTTCTATTGGGGTAGCTGTTGCTGTATCTGGAGCCTTCGTCGGTGGAATAGTAGCAATAATTTATATTACTAGAAAAATAGTTACTCATAAAAAAGAATTAAGTTTAGATAAAAAGCTTGAACGAGATAAAGTATCTAATAAAGAAATTTTGAAAAAAATTTGTTCTTATGCTATTCCTTTTGTGGTTATTAATTTAACTGTTAATATTTATAATACTGTTGATATGTCTTTAATTATTAGAACACTTTCTAATATTGGTTTTAGTGGGGCAGATTCGGAATATGTGGCAGGAGTGGTAACTACTTGGGGTTATAAATTAAATATGATAGTAACTGCTGTTGCTACAGGCCTAACGGTTAGTTTAATTCCTAATATTGTTGCAGAACATACTAAAAAGAATAATAAAGAGTTAAATAAAATATTAAATCAAGCACTTCAAATTATTTTATTTATATCCTTGCCTGCTGCACTAGGATTATCTTTTTTAGCAGAACCAGTTTGGAATGTCTTTTACGGTGTTAATGAACTTGGTTCATCAGTATTTAAGTTAAGTATAATTACTGCTATATTTAGTAATCTATATCTAATCTCTATCCAAGCAGCCCAAGGATTAAATGAATATAAAACCGTTTATATAGCGGTAATTGTTGGAACAGTTATTAATGCACTTTTAGATGTACCACTAATGCTTTTATGTAATTATATAGGAATACCCGCTTACTATGGTGCACCATTTGCCACAATTGTAGGATTAAGTGTTTCTATAATTATAGCTCTTACTAAAATAAAGAAAATACCAGAAGTTAATTACAAAGAAACTTGGATTATGTTAAGAGATATCATTATTGCTATATTAATCATGTTAATTGTCTTATATGTTATGAATCTAGTTGTACCATTCCATTTAAGTAATAAACTATATTCAATTTTAGATATTTGCCTTTATACTCTTGTTGGTGGATCAATTTATTTAATTCTTACATATAAAATGGGTATAATTAATAAACTTTTTGGCAAGAAAATGGTTAATAAAGTATTAAAAATAATAACTTTTGGTAAAATCCAAATAAAGGGGGATAACAATGATACTAAAGAAAATTGATGAAAAAACATATGAGAAGTTTGTTAAATCTAGTAATATGAGTAGTTTTTATCAAAGTATTGAATGGTACCATTTGAAACTTGATGAAAATAAACATTGTGAATTATTAGGTTTATATGAAGAAGATAATTTAGTTGGAGTTTCTTTAATTATTTATGTTAAAGTTTTAAGAAAACATTATTACGCCTATGCATCAAGAGGATTTATTTATGACTATGCAAATTTAGAAGAATTCAAAACTTCTTTAAAAGAATATTTTAAAGGAAAAGCTATATTTGTTAAAATAGATCCACCAATTATTCTTAATTTATATGATAAATCAATGGAAAAAGAATTTAATTTAGAAAATAGACAGTTAATTGAAAGACTTAAATATGTTGGCTTTATTCATCATGGCTTTAATATGAATTTTGAAACAGAACAATTTCGTTTTGTTCATGCTATAAAGCTGGAAAAAACTTTTGCTGAACAGGCTAAACTATTTAGCAAAAGTACTAAGAAAAACATGGCATCTGCAGCATTCCGCGGAGTACAAATTAAAAATGCTAGTAAAGATGAATTAGATGAAGTATATAAATTTTTAGAACTTAGTAGCGAACGAAAAGATTTTATAAATTTAAATAAAAAATTTTATGAAAGATTATTAGATAATTTTAAAGATTTAGTAAGAATGTATTTAGTTTATATTAAAAAAGATACATATATTCATAATTTAGAGGAAAAAATAAAAATAGAAGAAGATAAATTAAAAGAATTAAAATATAAATTAGAACATGACAATGTTGGTAAAAAATTAAAAAAAGAAGAGGAAATAATAAATAATTCTTTAATTAAATATAAAGATGAATTAGAATATGCTAAAAACTTAAATGATATAACTTATATTGCTAGTATGATTACTATTACTAAATATAAAGAAGTAGTATCACTTTCTAGTGGTATGGATAATACTTATCGCAAGTTTAATCCCAAATATGTTATGTATCCAAAAATGATTCAAGATGCTTTTTCTGATAAACTTAAATATGTTAATTTTTTAGGTATTAAAAACCCTTTTAACAAAGATGATAAAGATTATGGTATTTATGAAGTAAAAAGAGGTTTCGGAGGTAAAACGGTAGAATATATCGGCGAATTTGATTTACCAATAAATATAGTTTTATACTACACCTATAAAATAATAAAAAAAATAAAAAGAAAATGAAAGATGAGTGATAAAATGGAATTTGTAAAACTAACAGAAGATGAATTTAGTGAATTTGCGAAAAATCATCCTCAAGCTAATTTTTATCAAACTGTCGAATGGGGACATTTAAAGAAATCTACTAATTGGGATATGCATTTGCTTGGCATGAAAGATAATGGTGAAATTGTTGCGGGAGCTATGGTCTTATCGAAAAATACGCCGATTAAAAAACCAATGTTTTATTCTCCCCGAGGATTTTTAATAGATTATAAAAAAATTGATTTAATAAAAGAATTTAGTGAAAAAATTAAAGAATATATTAAATCTAAAAAAGGAATATTTTTAAAAATTGATCCTTATGTAAGATTACAACAAAGAGATATAAATGGTAATATTGTTGAAGGCGGTTATAATAATTTTGATGTTGTTGATAATTTAAAAAAAATAGGATATAAACATTTTGGATTTAACCTAAACTTAGAAGCATTACAACCAAGATGGCTATTTGCTATTGATACAAAAAATAAAACAATTGATGAATTATTAAGTAAAATGGATAGAGAGACTAGAAGAATAATAAAAGTGAATGAAAGAAATCATATTGAAATTAGAGAAATAACCTATGACGAACTTCCTAAGTTCAAAGATATAACAAAACATACGGGAGATAGAAGAAACTTTATTGATAGACCTTTATCTTACTATCAAGATATGTATAATAGTTTTCATGATAGTGGTATTTTAAAAGTTTTATTTGCGGAACTTAATACTACTAAGACAATAGATGAATTAACTCATGAAAAAGAAGAATTTGTTAAGGATTATAATGATAGAAAAAATAAACATGATAATAAAATAATTCAAATGAATGAAAAGAAATATGAACAAAAGCAACAAGAAGTAGAGAATAATATTAAAAGATTAGAGAAAAAAATAAAAGAAGTAGAAGATTTAAAAGAAAAACATGGCGATATCATAACTCTTGGAGGGGTATTGTTCTTAGTTTATGCTAAAGAAGTTGTTGCTCTAGTTGGTGGTTCTTATAAAGAATTTATGGATTTTCAATCCGCTTATTACGTGTATTATAAAATGATTAAATATGCTTGCGAAAATAATTATGATTGGTATAATTTCTATGGCATAACAGGTAATTTTGATGAGTCTAATCCTTTGTATGGCTTATATTCTTTTAAAAAAGACTTCGGGGGAGAAGTGGTAGAGCTTATCGGGGAATTCGATTTAATTATTAATAAACCCAGTTATTATCTATACAAAATTGCATTTGCCACTTATCATAACTTAAAAAAGTTAAAGACTAAATTAAAAAAATAAGGAGCGTTATGAAATTTATAGAAAATATTGATAAAGATAAATATATAAAATTTACTGATAATCATCCTAAATCCCATTTTTTACAAAGTTATGCATGGGGAGAGTTTTGTAGAAAAATAAAGGGACAAATTCCTTATTATGTAGGAATGGAAGATGATAAAAATAATTTAGTAGCAACTGCTTTAATATTGCTTAAAAAAACACCTTCAGGGTATTCTTATGGCTATTCACCTCGAGGATTTTTAATAGATTATAGTAATCAAGAATTAATTAAAGAATTTAGTGATTATTTAAGAAAATTTATGATTGATAAAAAAATAATTTATATTAAATTTGATCCAGATATTCCTTATCAAGATATTGATGAAGATGCTAATCCTATACCAGATGGTAACAATAATTATAAACTATATAATTATATGTTAAGTCTAGGATATATTCATACAGGTTTTTATAAGCTATATGAAGGTAATCAACCTAGATATACTTTTAGAATTAATTTAAAAAGAGATTGGCAAGAAATTGAATCTAAAATGTCTAAATCGTTTTTAAAATCCGTTAAAAGAAGTGAAGTTTATGATTTAGAAATAGATAATGATATAAAAATAGATGATTTTTATCGTTTAGTTCAAAGTAATAGTTCTAAAGATGATTTTGATGCGCATAATTTAAAATATTATCAAGTATTTACTGAAGAATTAAAAAAAGAAGGAGCTGTTAAATATTTTAATGTTTCAATAAAACCTCAAGAATTAGTAGAAAAGTTTTCTAAAGAAATTGAAGAAGTAAAAAAGGAATTAGAAACAAATAAAAAAAGAGCAGAGGATTTAAAAAACAGATTAACTAAGTTAGAAAAAGATATAAATGCTTTTAAAGATATTAAAGAAGAAAAGATAGTTGTATGTTCTTTAATCTGTACATATACTAAAAATAGAGCATGGAGCATGTTTATTGGTAGTGATGATTTAGCTAATATGACTTTTGCTGTTACCAGAAGTTATTATGAAGCAATAAAAGATGCTTTTAATGAGGGGTATGATTTCTTTGATTTATTTGGAACACCTGGAGACCCCCACACCAGTTATAAAAATTTAGCTAAACTACATGATTTTAAAAGAAAATTTGGTGATCAATATATCGAATTTATTGGAGAATTTGATTTAGTAAATAAAAACCTTTTATATCACATGCTACCTATGTTATTGGGAATATATCGAAAAATTAGAAAAATTTTTCAAAAAAGTGGACAATAGCTTATCCACTTTTTTTATTTGGACATATCTTATTAGTGAAAGGAGGTAAAAACAATCGACAATTTCCTAGATGAAACAGTAGTGGATAATGATAACGGATGTTTTCAAAGAGCCGTCAAATGTTTAGTTAGATGTTGTCAAGGTCCAACTGGTGCAACAGGGCCAACAGGACCAACAGGATGTCAAGGCCAAACCGGTCCAACTGGTGCAACGGGAGCTACTGGTGCAACAGGATTACAAGGTCCAACAGGCCCAACTGGTGCAACGGGAGCCACTGGTGCAACAGGATTACAAGGTCCAACAGGCCCAACTGGTGCAACGGGAGCCACTGGTGCTACTGGTCCAGCTGGTGAGAACTTAGACAGTTATGCAATGGTACATGATGAAACTAATTCAACAGTCCAAGCTAAAAATCCATTGTTATTCCAAATTACAAATTTATCTAATAAAATTACTTATAACAATGCAACTGGAGATTTCTACATTCCTGAAGAAGGAATATATAATGTCCATTGGTGGATAAATGCTCGTAATGCTAATAACAATGAAAATAACTGTGAGCCTAAAGTCTTAGGAGTTGAATTCCATCAATATTGGCCAGAAGATGTGTTAATAGCCCATTCATCAACTCATGACAGACTTACTTGTTGTGATACTGGAACTCTTAATGGTAATGCAATATTTTATGCACCAGGTGGAACAAGTTATAGATTAATTAATACATCAGAAGTTGATTTCTCTTTAGTTCCAAATGATAATTATTCAGCTTGTGTATCAATTCATAGAATATTTTAACTCCCAAACTAAAACACTAGATAAATTTCTAGTGTTTTTTATATTTATGTAGAATTCTACATAATCATATAATAGGAAATTCATGTTTTTTTAAAAAACTAAAAATAATAGTTTGATAAACTTAATTTACAAGGAAGAAATTTGATGTGGCTACTATTTTAAAAGGATACCAGTTTAGATTATATCCTAACAATAAATAAAATAAAAAGTAGGGTGGCGACCATCCGAATTGGTCTGTGGAGAGTCTTAGTGACTCTATGAAGCATAAATGCCTTGTAGTGATGCAAGGATAGTCAAAATAAATTACAATTGTTCATTTTATATCTCTACAGCTATTAGCACGTATAGGATTTATAGAATAAATTAAATAATTATCTCCTTGTTCATAAGTAGCAATCATAATTCTACTATAATTAGCAACAACTTGTTCTATAACTGATAAGTTATTTCCAAAATCTTCATATAAAGCACCTAGTTTATTTGATTTTAAAAAAACAGTATAATTATAATTGTTAGGGTTTGAAACAGTGTATTTATAATTTTCAGAGTTTGTGAAAACACAGGAACTAACATTTACACTTGTTGTAACCTTGCCTGGCCCATATATTGGATCGGACATTTTTGAATAACCATTTCCATTTATTGCTTCTACTTTATAATATCCGGACTTATCTTGTTGTGGAGCTATAATTACATTTGATGAACCACTAGCTATTTTTTCATATGTTCCATCAATTTGTTCTGAATAATACAGTATATAACCAGTTGCATTTTTTATTTCATCAAAGTAAACATAAACAGATGGAAGAATATCATAGTAGATTTTATTCTTATCAACGCCTTCTATAGTTCTTAAATTTGTAAAGTATAAATTAGATGGAGCTGTTGTTATTTCATGCGAAATATCCCAATTAGCTATTAAAGTTATATCATTATTTATAACACTATCAAAACTATATGCAATTCCATCTTCTGTACGCCAGCTTAAAAATCTGTATCCTTCTTTTGTTGGAGGTTCCGGTTCTATAGCTTTTTGGCCTTCTTCTACTTGTTGAGATGGCACAGGACTACCGCCATTCGAGTTAAATGTTACAGTATATATTTCTTTTTCACCTTTTGCCCATTGGGCAATTAATGTTATATCTTCAGTCACAGGTTCATCAAAATTATAGTATGTTCCTCTTAACATCCACCCAAGAAAAACATAGCCTTTTCTGGTTGGATTATTAGGCTTTGAAATTGTATTTCCATTTTTAACATATATTTGGGAATCTGCAGAATCGCCATTTGTAATAAATTTAACAAGGTGTTGTTCTGCTATAGGTTCATCATTAACATTATTATTATTATTATTATTATTATTATTATTATTATTATTATTTCCGGCATTTTCATTTTTTTGCCATATTGCTTTAAGGTTCAAATCATTTTCAACAATATTATTAAAATCATAAGTTTGGTTATCTAATGCCCATTCAATAAAAGTATACCCATTTTTAACTGGATTTTGGGGTTTTTCAACTTTGCCGCCATTTTTGATAATTTGATTTTGTATAGTGGTGCCTCCATCACTATCAAATGTAATAATAAAAAATTCAACATTATCATCGATTTTTTCCCATTTGGCCACTAATACGAGATTGCTTTTTACTTCTTTTGAAAAATCGTATAATTCATTTTCGTACATCCAACCAATAAAAACATGATTTTCTTTTGTTGGAACATTTGGCCTTTCTATTTTTTGTCCTTCTTTAATTTTTTGAGTTTCTAGTACACTGCCATCAGAATCCGAAAAAGTAATATTATATATTGGGGTTATTATCTGTTCTCTATTACTAGAATTTAAAGCAATTATTACTCCTAGTAATGTAATTAAGATAACTGTTGAAACGCTTAGTACTAATATTTTCTTTTTTTCCATAACTTTTACCTCATTTTTTCTATTTTCTCTATTATATAACACAAGGATTAAATCTGTCTAGACTTTTTCGGAATATAATTCCTAAAAAGTCAAATATATTTTTAAAAAAATTAGATAAATTAGGAATTGTATTCCGAATTTGTCAAAATTATATTCTAAAAATATTTATTCAAAATGACAAATATCGACAAATTTCATATAATTTCCATTTATTAAACGGCAAAAAAATGATATAATTTATTATGGAGGACCATATGAAGTTTATTGAATTAAATAATGTTAGTAAAGTTTATCGGAATGGTGTTACGGCTTTAGCTAATGTTTCTGTGTCAATTGATAAAGGAGAATTTGTTTTTGTAATTGGTCTTACAGCAAGTGGCAAATCAACATTTATTAAAACATTATATAGAGAAGAAAAACCAACTAGTGGTACTGTTATGGTTGGTGGCCTTAATGTAGGAAAAATCCGTAATGGACGAGTATATAAATTAAGAAGAAAAATTGGAATAGTATTCCAAGATTTTAAATTGTTACCTAAACTTACTGTTTATGAAAATGTCGCATTTGCTTTAGAATGTGTTGGTATGAAGTCTAGTGAAATTAGGCCACGGGTAATGAGTGCTCTTGAAAGAGTAGGTTTAAAACACAAAGTTCGTTCATTTCCAGGAGAATTATCTGGAGGAGAACAACAAAGAGTATGTATTGCCAGAGCTATAGTAAATCGTCCTAAATTGCTTATTTGTGATGAACCAACCGGAAATCTAGATCCTGATACAAGCCGCGAAATTATGAAAGTTATCGAAGGTATTAATAAAGATTTAGGTACAACTATTATTATGGCAACCCATGATAGAGATATAGTAAATAGAATGAAAAAAAGAGTGCTATTAATCGAACATGGTGTTTTAGTTGGTGACTATGCGAAAGGAAGTTATAAGACCCATGAGAGCAATTAGAATATTTGGAAGAAGTATTAGAGATGCTTTTAAAAGTGTCTTAAGAAATTTTAGTTTAAGTATTGCATCAATTATGTGTACGACAATAACTTTAATATTAGTATCAGTTGCCATAATTTGTGCTGCAAATATTAATAATGCTACAAGATCTATTGAAGATGAACTTAGTATAGTAGTTTATTTAGATGGTGATATAACTGAAGAAGAAATTGAAAATATAAGAGCTGATATTGATTCTCAAGATAATGTATCTGAAGTAACATTTAAAAGTAAAACTGAATGGAAAGAAGAAATGAGTGCTTATGATGATACATTTGAAACAGTTTTAAATTATTTGGATGAAAATCCCTTAATGGATTCATTTATTTTAAAAGTTAATGATGTAGAGCATTTGAGCGAAACTGCAGAATATGTTAGTTCTATTGAAGGTGTTGATACCGTTAAATATGGCGAAGGTATGGTTGAAGATATTGTTTCAGCATTTAATATTATTCAAAAAATAGTTGTAGTAGTTGTTATTGCCTTAATTCTGGTAACGGCATTTTTGATTAGTAATACAATAAAACTGACTATATTTAGTAGAAGAAGTGCAATTGAAATAATGCGTTTAGTTGGGGCAAGTAATATAGCTATTAAGTTACCATTTATATTTGAAGGATTTATTATTGGGGTAATCGGAGCAATCATTCCAGTATGTATTACGATATATGGTTATGTAATTTTATACGATGTATTAAATGGTCATGTATTTTCAAATATGATTGTTTTAATTGAACCATATAATTTTGTCTTCTTTGTATCCCTTGCTTTAATTATTCTTGGTGCAATAGTTGGTATGATTGGTAGTCTTAGAGCAGTAGGAAAGTATTTGAAGATATAACAAAAGGAGTTGACAATAATTGACTGTAAAAAAAATTAGTGAATATTTTATTAGATATATATTTGTGTTTTTAATTTTAGGAGTAGTTTTTTTAGAACCTGTAAGTGTTAAAGCTATGGAAATTGAAGATGCAGAAACTCTTAGAGATTTAAAAAATATACTAGCGGACTTACAAAGTCAAAAAAGAGCTAATGAGCAAAAAGAAGCAATGACTAAA
This sequence comes from uncultured Bacilli bacterium, assembly GCA_944332705.1. GTDB lineage: Bacteria > Bacillota_I > Bacilli_A > RF39 > UBA660 > Onthocola_B. The sequence continues at coordinate 57,192 of CALVKM010000004.1, read as the reverse complement.
GATGAAATTTCTTCGAAACAAGCGGCGATAGAACAAGCTAATAGAGATATTGCTAATGCGAAAAATGATATTGAAATAGCCAAGGGAGAAATTGAAGAATATAATAGAAGAATAACTGAATTAGATGAACAAACACAAGAACTTATGGCATTTTATCAAATTATGAATGGTAATAATGCATATATGGAATTTATTACAGATTCTAGTAGTATGACAGAACTTATAATGCGTAGTGATGCTATAGAACAACTTTCAAATTATAATCAAGAAAAGTTGTTAGAATTGGAGGAATTGATTCAAAAAAATGAGCAATTACAAGTTGATTTAATTGAAAAGCAAAATGATTTACAAGATAAGATAGCTGAACATGAAGAAAAAATCAAAGAATTAGAAGGTAATTTAGATGGAATATATGATGTTACTGAAAGTATTGATGATAAAATAGGTTATGCTAAAGATCAAATTGCTTATTATGAAGAAATCGGTTGTGAAGATGATGATATTTTATCGGTTTGTGAAGGCGGAACAGGTTATAATTCTACTTGGTTAAAACCTTTAGTTAGAGCCTATGTAAGTAGCGCTTATGGGTATCGTTCATTTAACGGGGGAAGTTTCCACGATGGCATAGACCTTGCTGGTATCAGTGAAGGTACGGCGATTTATTCAATTGGCACTGGTGTTGTTCGGGCTATTAGAGATGCGGAATATATTAGAGAAACAACTGGTCAAAAATCTTGTGGTGGTAATCTAATATATATAGAATACAACATTTTAGGACAAACTTATACAGTTATGTATGCTCATGTGTTAGATATATTAGTATCTGTTGGTGATAAAGTTAATGGAAATACTATTGTTGCCACTGTTGGTGGAGGAGCCCAAACTTGGGATTGGGATAAAAAAGGTGAGTGTACTACAGGAACTCATTTACATTTCCAAATCAGTGAAGGTGTTAATTTAAGTGTTAGTAAAATGGATGCCAATAGCATTGAACCACCAGGATATCCTAATAAAGGCGTATGGTTCTATTCAAGAACTCAATGGTTTGATTAACATGGAAATAAAGAAAGTTTGCGTTGGTTCATTGGAAGAAAATTGTTATATTATTACCAAAAATAATCAAACAATTATTATTGATCCGGGAGATGAAGCCCAAAATATAATAAAAGAGTGTAATGGTTTAAATGTTGTTGGAGTTTTAATAACTCATCACCATTTTGATCATACCGGAGCACTTAAAGAAATAGAAAAACACTTTAGCATTAAAGAAGGGAACTGTCCTAATATTGGTTTTGAAATAATCAAAAATCCAGGACACTCTAAAGATTCTGTAAGTTATTACTTTAAAGAAGAAAAAGTATTGTTCTGTGGGGATTTTATATTCCAAAATAGTATTGGTAGAACAGATTTAGAAACTGGTAATGATAAAGAAATGATTGAAAGTCTTAAAATGATTAGTAAGTATCCTGATGATTTAATAATTTATCCTGGACATGGTGAAAAAACTACTTTAGGATACGAGAAAAATAATTTTAAATATTATTATAATGAATTAAACTAAATTTCCCATATTTATGGGAAATTTTTCTTGTTAATAAGGCTTTTTATTATTATAATAGTTGCATATTTTAAGGGGGAACTCAAATGTTATATCCTATAGCTTATAATAGTGATGGCAAAATTGTTTTTAGCATATATCGTACTAGAATACTTGATAAATGCTATTTTGTTAATGATTCAAAGAATATTATAGATGAGATAACAGATGTTACGATTCCAGAATTTGTAGAAATTATTGAGCCGAATGTTTTTGCCAATATGGATATTAATAGAGTTGTTTTTTGTAATGGTGTACATATAATTAAGCAGTATGCTTTTTCTCGTAACAAAATTACTGATATTTATTTTCCTAATGACTTACATCGTATTGATAAACACACTTTTTCTTATAATTTATTAGAGAGTTTAGTTATTGCTGATTCTATAGGATATATTGGGTCATATGCATTTGAATACAACAAATTAAAAAAAGTTAAATTAGGTAAAGGTTTAAGAGCTATTTGTAATCATACATTTTTAGGAAATGAAATAGAAAATTTAACTTTTAGTGATAATATACTAGAGATAGGTTGTAGTAATTGTGATTATGTTAAAGTATTAAATTTAATAGATATAGATTTTAAATATTTTAAATATTTTACTAAAAAATTAAAATATAATTTTGATAATTTAAAGAGAATTAATATTAAGTTTAAACATGAACTAACATATTTAGAAAAATTAGAATTTAGTATGTACAAAAATACAATTTATAATAATATTATAATTGATAACGAATATAAAGAAGAAACTTTAAAAAATACTGAAGATAAAGAAATAAATGATTTAGTTATAGAAATACAAGATTTTTTATCTAATTATAATATTAATATAAATGAAATAAAAATTATAATAAATGAACTTATTACTAGATATAAAAATAATATTTTATTTTCAAAACCTAAATTAGATTTAGAAGAGAGTATGTCAATAGAATTAACCCTTGATAATAAAAATATTAAAATTACTAGATTAGAATTAATAAAAAAGTTACAAGATATATTATTAATATTATATGAAAAGAAAGACTTATTTTCTTATTTAAATAAATTAGATGGTTATTTAAATAATACTATAGATGATGAAATAGCAAGAACATTTTACTAAATGTTCAAGAATATAAAAATGATTTAGAAGAATATAATAGTTTATCAAATAAAAGTGTTAATAGGTTATAAAGTTTGACAGTTAATAATAAAATTTCCCATAAATATGGGAAATTTTTGCTATTTAAATATGCGTACTGTGTTTCATGTCTACTCGTTTAGGTAAAGTTTTATGGGTATTATCATTTTCTTCAAATAGTTTATAAACTTTGACATTTAATACTTTGGCAATTTCTTCAATCTTTTCAAAGGTTGGACCATATTTACCATTTTCTAGTTCACTTACATATGAAGCATTTAAATTCACTTTTTCGGCAAAAGTTTCTTGGGTCATTTTTCTTAAAAAACGATAATATTTTACATTTTTTCCAAAAATTTGTTTTAAAGTCACAAATTACCACCATCCATTAATAATATGGTAAGCATTTTTTCTCTAATACTCCATTGAGTTAAACTCAAAGAAATTTGACACTCTTTACACCAAAAATTATAAAAAAGTTGTGAATTTATTTACAAAAATTAAATTAGTTGATATTCTAAAATAAAGGAGTTGATTATTTTGAAAAAAATGCTTTGGGGAATAGTTTTGGCTATGGTTATATTAAATCCAATCAGCGCTAATGCTGCAAGTATAGGCTATTATGGCGAAAGATGGTGTAGTGGGACTTGCAAACAAGTATATACTCTTACAACTAATGATTTAAGTCAATCGCATTTAACAATAGATTTTGTTCTAACAGGAGATTCAGATCAAATTGAACTTGATGGAGTAGTTCCAGCGGAAGGATGGAGTGGAACTGCAACTAGAGATGGTAATACAATAACTATGGTATTTACTAAAGGAGAAGGTGCTAGTAATACATTAGGTAATTTAGAGTTAACTCTGAATAATTATAATACTGATTATTCTGCTCAATTTGAAATTAATGGTGAGGTTATTACTGTAGCTGAGGCAACTGGTACACTTGGTAGTGATGGTGAACTTACTAATCCTGATACTGGAGCATTTATGAATTATACTTTAATTGCTGGAGGCATAGGTATAGCTGCAACAATTCTATTTTTATCAAAGAAAAATAAAAAATTATATAAAATATAAAAGATATCGTGAGTTTTCGATATCTTTTTTTTGTTAATATGTCTTATCTGAATAAGCGTGAGAATAGATTATTGGTTCCATGAATTCAACATAATTTAGATAAATAATTCTAATTAAATACCATAAATTATTAGCATTATCATAAATTATTAAATGATCTTTTCCGGCTTCTTCAATAATTCCTTCATAAATTTTATTTTGCCAAGCACTACTATCCGGATATGATACATAAGCTTTTACTTTTCTTCCCTTATTTAGTCGAAGTATGTTTTCAATGTAGCTTTGTTCCATAGTTAGGGGAATACTAGTATTGCTTACATCATTAATAGAAATATTTCCTGGTGGAGTTTGTGGTGTTTGATAGTTACTCCCTGGAAATGTTGGATTTTGATAAAAACTTCCATTCATTTTTAATTCACCTCTAAAAAAATATATGCAAAGTACTAAATATATTTGCTAAAAACTTGCTTATGTTTTATAATTAATATGATAGGTGATAATATGATAAGTGAAACTGATAAAGAAACTATATTTGAGGGTTTATCTTTTGTCTTTGGAATATTTTTATATGCTTTATGTTTTAATATGTTTTTAATTCCCAATGATTTGGTTGTCTGTGGTTTTAGTGGAGTATCTATTGTTACTCAAAAATTGTTTGGGTGGAATCCTCAAGTATTTATTTATATTACTAATTTTTTATTGTTAATTGTAAGTTTAATATTTTTAAAATGGAAAATTACAAAAAGAAATATTGCTGGTTCTATTATGTTTCCGTTGATGCTTACTATAACAACTCCAATGGCTAAGTTTTTAAATAATCATATAATTGGTGATGACTTTCTTATAATATTACTTTTTTCTATTATTTTATATGGTGTTAGTAATGGTTTAATTTACCGAAGTGGTTTTTCTACAGGTGGTAGTGATATAATTATGCAAATAATTAATAAATATATCCATGTTAGTGAATCTAAAGCAATGATTTTTGCTAATAGTTTAATAATAATTATTGGAATGTTGACATTTGGTTTTAATAAAGGAGTATATTCATTTATTATTTTAATTACATCAACTTATTTTATTGATAAAATAATGTTTGGTATTTCGGATAGTAAAGTATTTTATATTTATACTAAAAGAGTAAGAAAGATAAAAAAATTAATATTAGAAGATTTTAAAACTGGTTTAACTATTATTCCAAGCCGTGGTGGTTATTCTTTAAAGAGGGGGCATATGATAATGTGTGTATTATCTAATCATGATTATTATCGTTTTAAAGAAGCTATTTTAGAAATTGATCCTCAAGCATTTATTATAACTACTAAGTGTTTTGAAGTAAGTGGTGGAGTAAAGCGTTCTAGTTTTCATTTTATTTAATTTAAATTTATGGTATACTTAAATTGTGATGTATATGAAAAAAGTTGTTATTTTTGGTGGAGGTAGTGGCCTTTCACAATTATTAAAAGGATTAAAGTTATTTCCTATAGAAATTACAGCAGTTGTTACTGTTGCAGATAATGGAGCAAGTTCGGGTAGACTTCGCAAGGAATTAAAGATTCCTGCAGTTGGAGATGTATCTAAAGTAATGCTTAGTATGGCTAATGTATCTGATGACTTAATTGATTTAATGAATTATCGTTTTGTTAAATCTAAAACATTGGGAAATCATTCCGTTAAAAATTTACTTTTAACAGCTCTTTTAGATATGAAAGGTTCTTTTGATAAAGCCATACCAGTTCTGGCGGATATTCTAGATTTAAAAGGGTCTGTTTTGCCCCTAACAGAAGATAGTATTAATCTAGTAGGAATAACTACTGATGGTAAAAAAATATATGGAGAAGAACAAATAACTAAATGTGCTAGTAAAATAGATTATGTCGAATATGACAAGGAATTTACTGTTAATCCTAAGGTATTTAGTGCTGTGAAAAGTGCTGATTTAATAATATTTTCTTCAGGTTCCCTGCTTACTAGTATAATTCCGCATTTAATTGATAAAGAATTAGTTAATGCTATAAATAAAGCTGCATCTCCAAAGATGTATGTATGTAATCTATTTACTCAACCTGGAGAAACAGATGATTTTAGTGTGTATGATCATGTGGCTTATTTAGAAAAATATTTAGGTAAAAATTCCTTAGATGTAGTAATTGCTAATAATACAATTATGAGCAGTAAACTTGCTAGTAAATATGCAAGCGAAGAATTAAAAGATCCTGTAATTTTTGATTTATCTGAATTTGAGGGAAGCAACATTCATCTTATTGCTGATAAATTATTTACTATTGAAGATGGCTATTATCGGCATGATTCATTAAAGACTGCCTATTTAATATTTTCTTATTTAATGGATGGAGATAAATAATGACTTTTACTACTAGTTTAAAAGAAGAAATGTCCAAAACGGATTTTAATATAGTTGAAGCTGAGTATGAGCTTATGTCATTTTTAAATTGTTTAGGCAAATTTAGTAAAGACGAACTAATAATCACTATGGAAAATGCTTCAGTTGCTAGAAGAATTTATAAAGAAATAAAAGCAATATATAAAGTAAGTCCTAGTATAACTATAAGGATGCAAAAAAGATTTAAAGTTAAACAAATATATATTTTAACAATTAAAGATAATATCGATTTCATAAAAGAATCAATTAATTTAGGAAATAAAAAAGATATCGATTTTTTAGTTAGTAATGAAGAAAAAATTGCCTTTTTAGCAGGAGCTTTCCTAGCAGTTGGAAATATTTCTAATCCTTCAACTAGTGGTTATCATTTAGAATTTATTTTTACAAAAGAAAAATTAGCTAAACAAATTCTTAATTTACTGGAGTATTTTAAATTAAATGCTAAAATGATAAAACGCGGATATAAAACCATTGTTTATATTAAAGCTAGTGAAAATATCAGCGATTTATTAAAGTTATTTAAAGCAACAAGTTCCCTTTTTTATTTTGAAGATATTAGAATATATCGAGATCATAAAAACATGGTTAATAGGCTTAATAATTGTGAAATTGCTAATCAAGAAAAAACATTCAAAGCAGGTCTTAGTCAACTTGAAGATATCAACTATTTAAAAAAAGAAGACTTATTTGATTTACTAGATGATAAAACCAAGATTGTAGCTAGTGCTCGCATTAAATATCCAGAAGTATCACTACAAGAACTAGCGGACATTATAACTAATGAAATGGACTATAAAATAGGTAAATCTGGAATAAATCATCATTTCATTAAAATTAAAACTTTAGTTAAGAGACATAAAGAAAGTAGGAATAAAGAATGAATATTAATGAATCTAAAAATTATTGTATTTTAAGTAATTCTATTAATAAATTATTATTAGATAAATTTAAAGATTATCCTATTATAGGTAAAATGAATTTTAATGATTTATTAAGCAAATTAGAGTTCTTTTCTTCAAAAAGAATTGTTTTTAATGAAACATTTTATTATTTAAATAATTCTGAAAAAAAAGAAATATTAGATTTATTAAATAAACAAAATATTAAATATATAATTATTACTAGTGATGTTGAAGATACATTACTTGCTGATTATTTAACAGTATTTGATAAAGAAAATATTGTTGTTGAAGGCTCTTCAAAAGAAGTATTAAAAGAAGAAAAGTTATTAAAAAGATTAGGATTTGGTCTTCCTTTTGTAGTTGATTTATCGCTTTCTTTAGAATTTTATGATATTTTAGATAAAGTATATTATGATACTTCTTCTTTAGTAGGTGAATTATGGAATTAGATGGTAAGATAATTGGTATTATAAATAATGATTATATAGAAGTGGATTATAGTGGCAAAAAAGTTGAAGAAATTATTACTTATAAAATGCAAGATGCCTTAAAAATGGTTAAGTTAGATGAATCTATAAAGAGTGTATTATTTGATGATTTATCAAGTAGAGATAAAAACAAAGTAATACTTGCAAGTCACTTGCATGATAAAGAAATAAGATTAGTTAATTTTTCTAAAGGAATGATTAAAAAAGATTTAGAATATTTTTCGTCTCTTTTTAAAAGAATAGCAAATTACAATAGAAAAATAATATTAATTGATAAAAATATGGAACTTTATCTAAATTGTGTAGATCATATTTATATTATAGAAAATGATAAAATAGTTTATGAAACTAAAAATATATTTGATAATATTTTAACAAAATATGTTGATGTTCCTAAAATTGTTGAATTCATCAATACCAGTAGTAAAAATGGTATAAGACTAGATTACTATAGAGAACTAGATGAACTGCTTAAAGCTATATATAGGATAAAATCATGAGATATTTAATTAAGTTTTCTTATGATGGAACTCTTTTTAAAGGTTTTCAAAGGCAAAAGGATGTAAAGAGTGTTCAAGGAACATTAGAAAGTGTTTTAAGTAAATATTTTAATGAAGAAATATTAATTAAAGGGTCTGGCAGAACTGATGCCGGAGTTCATGCAATTAATCAAGGTGCTCACTTTGATGTTGATAAAAAAATTACTAGTAATGATTTAGCTTTGATTAATGAATCTTTAAAAGGAGAAATCATTATTAATAAAATAAAAAGAGTACCAGATGATTTTCATGCTCGGTTTAATGCTGTAGAAAAAACATATAATTATAAAATATATTTAGGTAAAGATTCATCCAAAATAGGTTATTACTATCAAAATAATTATGATTTAGATTTAAAGAAAATGGTGGGTGTTGCAAAGTTACTTGAAGGAATGCATGATTATCATAATTTTGTGAGTGGCACTCGTGATGATTATCATTCAACTATATTTAGTATTAAAATCAAAAAGAAGAAAAATATAATACTTATTACCTTTAAAGGTGTGGGCTTTTATCGCTATATGGTTAGACACTTAGTTGGAGCCATTCTTGATGTAGGTAGAGGTAAAGCTTCTATGGAAGATGTCAAAAATATGTTAAATAACCCAAATATTTCTAAAAATTTAAGTGTTGTACCCGCAGATGGCCTTTATTTAGTTGATATAAAATATGTCTTTTGATATAATTAAGCTAGGGAGTAGGTAAAAATGGAATATAAAATAAAAAGCATTGATAAATATAATCAAGAAAGATATGATGCTACTAAAAATGCCGCAATAGCAGCTTTAACAACAGGTGCAATAGCCACTTTTATGAGTTTTGGTAACTTTGGCTTTTCTTTAGATGGCATAGTAGAAATCTTGCGAAGTATTATAAGTGCAGCAACATCTGTTGGTCTAGCTGGTAGTTTTTTAGCTATGGTTCATCAATTTGCTAAAATTAGTAAAACAGAAATAAATATTGAAAATATTAAAATGAATAACAGTTTAAATAATATGGAAACTGATAAAGAGGAAAGAAATTATTTAATAAAAAAGGTAAAAAGATATCGGAGAGACGACGATAAAAAGACAATAAATGTTATTGAAAGCATAGCTGTTGCTTTAGGGATATTTGTCATAAATAAATTTGGAATGTATCCAATTGCTGATAGCTTAGATTATGGCTCTATCGAAGAATTATTAGCTCAATTTGCATCAGGAGCTTTAAATGTTGCAGATTTCTTTGTCCTTGGTATGGGAGCTAAAGCCTTAGCGGATAAAGCAAATTTAACTCAAGAAGCCGAAAATATCCAAGAGTATTTGGATGAACAAAAAACTTCTCAAAGTCGTTAGGATATGTTATAATTTAGAGGGTGAGTATTATGACAGAAGAAAGGGGACAAAGTAGATGAAAATAGAATTACTTGATGTATTAACACTTGATAATGATAAGGAATATGTTGTATCAGCAATATCAAGAAGGGATAATGAAAATTTTTATTGTTTGATTAATAAGGATCAAAATGATGATTTAATCATTTGTAGAACAACTGATGATGAAAATCTAAAAGAAATCAATGATCCAGAACTTGTTAGAAGTTTATTACCAGAATTCTATAAAAGTATTAAAGATTCACACATTTTAGATGAATTTAATATAAATTTACCAGATTTGAAAGAAAATGCTTAAAAGTATTTGACTTTTGGCGTTTTTTTTCATATAATTTTAATCGGTACATTTTATTTATGTGATTTATTTAATCGTGGGAAAATTAAATAAGGAGCATGATGAAAGGAATTAGTTATGAAAACATTTATGCAAAAAAAAGAAACTGTTGAAAGAAATTGGTATGTTGTTGATGCTACAGGCAAAACTTTAGGTCGTTTGGCTACTCAAGTGGCAACAGTACTACGCGGTAAAAATAAACCAACATATACTCCACATGTAGATTGTGGTGATTATGTAATCGTAGTCAATGCTGATAAAGTAGTTTTAACTGGAAACAAACTTGAAGATAAGAAATATTATAATCATTCAGGTTATCCAGGGGGCTTAAGAGAAAGAACAGCTAAAGAAATGATTGAAAAATATCCAGAAGAAATGGTAGAAAGAGCTATTAAAGGTATGCTTCCTCATGGAAGACTTGGAAGAGCTATGGGTAAAAAATTATTTGTTTACCGTGGAGCTGATCACAAACATGAAGCTCAAAAGCCAGTAGCTTTGGAAATTAAATAGGGAGGATTTATGGCTAAGAAACAAGAATGGACTGCAACAGGAAGAAGAAAAAGAAGTGTTGCAAGAGTTAGACTTACTGGTGGTACTGGTAATATTACTGTTAATGGTGTTGCAGTAGAAGATTACATGCCTTATGCAACATTAGTAATGGATTTAAAACAACCATTAGTAGCAACTGGAAACGAAAATAGATTTGATATTGATGTTAATGTTTCTGGTGGTGGATTTTCAGGTCAAACTGGAGCTATTCGTTTAGGTATTACTAGAGCATTATTAAAATTCGATGCTAATACTGATCAAACAAGAGAAGATAGCTACAGACATATTCTTAAAAATGCTGGCTTTATTACTAGAGACCCAAGAGTTAAAGAAAGAAAGAAATACGGTCTTAAGAAAGCTCGTAGAGCACCACAATTTTCAAAAAGATAACAGTATCTTACTCCGATATATCGGAGTTTTTTGTTTTCATAAATTTACAAAAAATGCTTGATTTCCTCCAGAATTTATCGTTTTAAGATAATTAATGGAGGAAATAATGTATCTTTAATTAAAATAAGTATATTTAGTTTACTAATATTTATATATATGATATATTAAGAAAAAAGAAGGTGTTATAATGCGACTTAGTAATGAATGGGTTGATTATGAATGTCTAGATGCTGGAGATGGCGAAAAATTAGAGCGATGGGGTAGTATTATATTAAGAAGACCAGAACCATCGGCGATGTGGCCAGTAAAAAAGAGTGATGCTTGGGAAAACGTAAGTGGTACATATCATCGCTTTAAAGATGGCGGAGGCCACTGGGAATTCAAAGAAAAATTACCAGAATACTGGACCATTAAATATAAAGATTTAACTTTTAAAGTTAGTCCAACTAATTTTAAACATACTGGTTTATTTCCAGAGCAAGCAACCAATTGGGATTTTATGATGGAAAAAATAAGAAATGCAAAAAGACCTATTAAAGTCTTAAATTTATTTGCTTATACTGGGGCAGCAACTGTTGCTTGTAGTAAGGCTGGAGCAGATGTTGTTCATGTTGATGCCGCCAAAGGGATGGTTGCTTGGGCTAAAGAAAATAGAGATTTATGTGGCCTACATGATAATAATATAAGATTTCTTGTTGATGATTGTCTAAAATTTGTTGAAAGAGAAATCCGCCGAGGCAATAAATATGATGCAATCGTCATGGATCCACCAAGTTATGGAAGAGGACCTAATGGGGAACTATGGAAACTTGAACATAATTTGCCGGAGTTAGTAGCTAAGTGTAGCGAGCTTTTAAGTGATAAACCATTATTTTTCTTAATTAATGCTTATACAACTGGTATATCTAGTACAGTTTTATATAATATTTTAAAATTAACTATTGCGAGTATTCATGGTGGTAGGGTAGATAGTGGAGAAATAGGACTACCAATAAGTAAAAATGGTTTAGTTTTACCGTGTGGTATTTATGGACTTTGGCAAGATTAAAATATTATATGAAGATAATCATATAATTGTTGTAGAAAAACCAGTAAATATATTAGTGCAAGCAGATATTACTAAAGATATAGATTTATTAACTTTAATTAAAAAATATCTCAAAGAAAAATATAACAAACCGGGGAATGTTTATCTAGGGTTAGTGCATCGCTTAGATAGGCCAGTCGGTGGTGTTATGGTTTTAGCTAAAACTAGTAAAGCAGCAGCAAGACTTAGTGAAATGATTCGTAACTCTAGTTTCAAGAAAACTTATCTAGCAGTAGTCTGCGGAAATTTAAAAGGTAATGGAGAATTTGTTGACAATATTGTAAATGATGAATTTAAAGTCAGTATTGATACATCTGGTAAGATTGCTAAACTAAAATATCAAGTAATTGCATGTGCTCAAAATCTATCTTTAGTTAAAATAAGTTTAATAACTGGTAGAAAACATCAAATAAGAGCCCAGTTTGCCTATCATGGATATCCTTTGTGGGGTGATCAAAAATATAATGATAATGCTTCCTCAGGTGAACAAATTGCCCTATGGGCAGTAAACATAAAGTTTAAACATCCTGTTAGAGATGAAATAATGAATTTTACTAGCCTACCTAATTTAGAAAAATATCCTTGGAGTTTATTTAGGAATAATGTTGATAACTTGTGAGTTTTCAACATTATTTTTTGGTAACAAACGTTTTTAATAGACAATAGCTAAATAAAATGTTATTCTAATTATGAGGGGTGTGATTTAGTGCAAGATAGATATAGATATGAAAATCCTGGTAATCCTTTTATTAATATTATTGCAGGAACATTACTTACCTTACTAGGGACTTTTTTACTTGTTGCTACTATATTTGGTTCGTCTTTCGAAGATTACTATATAAATACAACAGCTACAGTAATAAATTATACTTATGATGATAATAATTTAAATTCTGAAGTATTAGAATATACTGTGGACGACACAGTATATGAATCAAGTTTAAATGATTATGATGATATCTTACTAGATATTGGTTCTTCAGTAAGTATTATGTATAATCCCGATAACCCCGAAGAAATACTTCCAAGTGATTATAAAAGTGATGATATATCCTTGCTTTTGTTTTCTGTTGTTTTTATTTTGTTGGGATTGTTATTAATAATAACTAGTATAAGAAGAATTAAAAGAAGTTATAAAATTTTAAATAATTTGAATTAAAAACGGATGGTAATCATTATTTTATTTTATTTTCGTTCCTAATCATTTGAAAAAATGGTTTAACGAAACCAAACTTTAAAAATAATTAATAGATTTTGTAATAGCAGAAGCTTAAAAAATATTTTTTTAATATAAGTAATTTAACCAATACCTAAAATATTCATATAATATTCTAGGTGATATAAACATGGATAATAGAGCGATAAAGAAAGTTGTGATTGATCCTGGACATGGGGGAAATGACCCGGGGACAATTTCTAACGGAATCGTAGAGAAGGATTATACGTTAAAAATTAGTGAATATATTCATAATAGATTAGATGAGTTAGGAATTCCTAATGAAATGTCTAGGACCACTGATGAAACACTTGATAGTAATTCAAGGCCTAGTCGTATTCAAAGTTTTTATGGTAATGGTGAAGATGTAATAGTTGTATCTAATCACATTAATGCTGGTGGAGGTGATGGTGCTGAGGTTATTTATGCCCTTCGCAATGATGATACATTTTCAGCAAAAATTGCTAAAGAATTAGAAACAGCTGGTCAAAATGTAAGAAAGTATTATCAAAGAAGATTACCTAGTAATCCCGCGAAAGATTATTATTATATAATGCGAGATACTCCTAATAATGAAACAGTAATTGTGGAATATGGTTTTGCAGATTCTACCGGAGATGATGTATCACAAATTAAAAATAATTGGGAAGAACTTGCTGAAGCAGTAACTAAAGCCATTGTGGAATATGCTGGTGGTACTTATATTGCTCCATCTGGATCTAATTACTACACAGTTAAAAGTGGAGATTCCCTATGGAGTATTTCCAAGAAATTTGGTATTACAGTGGATGAATTAAAACAAGCTAATAATTTAACAAGTAATTTATTAAGTATTGGCCAAAATTTACTTATTCCAACCAAAGAATCTGAAGCTACTACAAATGAATATATAGTTCAAAAAGGTGATACATTATATGGTATAGCCAATAAATTTAATACTACTGTTGATAACTTGAAATCTATCAACAATTTAACGACAGATTCTTTGTCTATTGGTCAAGTTTTAAAATTACCAGGTAGTAGTACTATAAGTACTGATACTTATACTGTTAAAAGTGGAGATTCATTATATGCTATAGCCAAAAAATATAATACAACAGTTGATACGCTAAAATCATTAAATAACTTAACTAGTAACACACTATCAATTGGCCAAGTTTTAAAACTACCAGGTAGTAGTACTACAAGTACTGATACTTACATTGTAAAATCAGGAGATACCCTTTATGCGATTGCAAATAAATATAATACAACAGTTGATGCTTTAAAATCGTTAAATAATTTAACGAGTAATACTTTAAGTATTGGTCAGACTCTAAAAATACCAAGTAGCAGTAGTGATAATGTAGTTTATACCGTAAAATCAGGAGATACCTTATATGGTATAGCAGAAGAATTTGGCACTACAGTTGCGGAACTAACTAAATTAAACAATTTATCAACAACTGTATTATCAATCGGTCAAAAATTATTGTTGCCATAATTTATCTAAATATAGATAATACTTGTTCATGATCTTGATAAAGAAAGTTATGTAAATAATTTTCTTTTTTATTTACTATATCTTTTAAATTAATTAAATTATTTAAAATTATATCTATTTCTTTATAGGATACTGATTTATCATAATTAATATACTTTTTATAAGTAATTGGTTTAACTCCCATAATTTTTTTAAATGTCTCAGAATAATATTCTTGAGAATAAAAGCCATTTTTTAAAGCAGCATTTAAAATGCTTTTATCTTTAATATCTTTAAGGCTATTATATATTCTTAGACTATTAATATAGTTATTAATAGTTAAACCCATTTCTCTTTTAAATAGTTTCATTAAATAATATCTATTAATATAAAAATGTTTAGATAAATAATCTATATCTATTTTTTGATTAATATTAGAATCTATAAATTTTAATATTTTATATATTACTTCTTTCATAAGTACATTATATCATAAAAAGCCACTATTGTTTAAAAAATAATATAAAATATGTGATTTAATATATGTGAGGTGAGAAAAAATGCAATATGCTCATTGGACGAATAATAATAAGTTCAAAGAAAAATTAGTTAAATATGATGGAACGGGGGTGTTAGATGAATCAGGTTTTCCTATGATGTATGATAATGGTAATTTTTATATTAATACGCATGATGGCCATAATTTAGTAATTGGTTCAACTGGTTCTGGTAAAAGTCAAACGGTTATATTACCAATGGCTAGACTTTCTATTAAAGCTGGGGAATCATTTGTAATCCATGATATTAGTGGGGAAGCTTATAATACTTTAAGTGGTTTGCTAGATGATAATGGTTATAAAGTTATTGCTATTGATTTTAAAGAAGCAAAATATGGTAATAATTGGAATCCTTTAACATTACCATATAGTTTATATAAAAATAATGATTTGGATAGCTCTGTTATGGAACTTGAAAATATCGCATACTACTTGTTTAGTGATAGTGATGAAGCTAGTAGTTTTTGGAATAATTCTGCAATAGATTATTTTGTTGGTTTAGCTTTGTATTTATTTGAAAATGCTAAATCTGATGAAATAAACTTAGAAAGCATTTATAATTTAGCTAATAAAATAGATGATAAGTTTATTGATAAAATAAAGGATAAAGAAACTATTAGTTATTATTTATCAGCTATTTTAAAAGCTCCAGCAGAAACAAAAGGGGGAATAATTGCTACATTTAATTTAAGAATGCATAAATATATAACCAGAGTTAATTTAGCTAATATGTTAAATTATAGTGATTTTGATTTAAGAGATATTCAAAAAGAAAAAACAGCAATCTTTATTTTAAGTGGTAATACATCAAACTATAATGATATAATTCCTCTATTTATTAATCAAGTAATTGATTCAATTGAAGATAATAATAAAAAAAGATTAAATGTTTTATTAGATGATTTTGATAATTTACTTCCTATTAAAGACTTTTCTAAGTTAATAAATAACATCAGAAGAAATAAAGTATGTATTACTGCTATTATTAGAAGTTTTAAAGATCTAGAAAATACTTATGGTAAAGAAAACTCGGAAATACTTAGAATGTGTTTTACAAATACAATTTATTTACTTTCTAATGATTATGATACTTTAACAGAAATTTCTAAAATTTGTGGTAATACTTTAGCTGATAAAAAAATACAACCATTAATTACAGTTGAAGAATTAAAAGTATTACGGTCTTTTGAAGCAATAATATTAATGCCTAGAGAATATCCAATTAGAACTAAATTATATCCTGATTATAAATTTAATTGGGGTGAATATAATAAAGTTAATT
This sequence comes from uncultured Bacilli bacterium, assembly GCA_944332705.1. Taxonomy (GTDB): domain Bacteria; phylum Bacillota_I; class Bacilli_A; order RF39; family UBA660; genus Onthocola_B. Next base: position 40,805 of record CALVKM010000004.1, on the reverse strand, counting down.
TGCCTCTAAGAAAGACACATGAAACAAAAATATATAGTGAATAATGCTATAGCTTAGGCTATAGTTTTTTTGATGCTTAAATTCTGCAGAGAAATGCACAGAGCACTGCAGAGAATCATAGTTGTATTTTTCTGATATTACTAACATTAATTAGAGCACAGGGAATTCTGCAGAAAAAAGGAGAGAACATAAAATTTATTGTTTACAAAAATATAATTATTTTGTATAATGTAAACAAGGAGGTATTTATGCTAGGAAATAATATAAAGAAATATAGGTTATTAAATGGATTATCCATGCGAGATCTTGCGAATCTTTTAGGAGTGTCACATCAAACTATTAAAAAATATGAGGATGATATTATGACTCCAAATTCTACTAGATTAATTGAAATAGCTAAAATATTAAAAGTAAATATATCTGATTTGGTATATAGTTATCCAGCTGTTAAAATAGAATTTGGCAATTATAGAAAAAATTCTCAATTAAGTAAAAAACAACTTGAAGGATTACAATTATTATGCAAAGATGAAATATCTAAATACATAGAAATATTAAATTTGGCGGATGAATTTGTTTCTTTTGATAAAAAATGGAAATTTAATGTATCTAATTATAGTGAAATTGAAGAAATTGCTCTAAAGGTTAGAAAACTACTTGGAGTTTCTGAAAGTGGACCACTTGATAATTTAACTGATAAATTAGAAGATAATGACTTTTTAATATTAGAAATAAATTTTTCAGAAAATTTTGATGGTTTTAGTGGCAAGGTAAATGATTGCTCGTTCATAATTTTATCTTCTAAAGGATATGAACGAAATAGATTTACATTAGCTCATGAATTAGGACATTTAATATTGAATTTTAAGGAAGATTTAAGTCAGAAAGATAAAGAAAAATATTGTAATTATTTTGCATCATGTTTGTTGATGCCACAATTTAGTATAAAAAGTGATTTAGCTATAGGAAGAAATAAATTAATAAAAAATATTTCTCTTAATGATATATTTATGCTAGCTACTAATTATAAAGTTTCATTAAATGCTGTTATAATGCGACTTTATTATCTTGGGATAATAGATGAATTTAAAAAAAGGAATTTATTTATTCAGTTATCAAAAAAAGGTTTAAAAAAAGAACAACTTAAATTTGTTGAAGAACATCCATTAAAAGAAAAAAAGATAATATTTAGATTAGAGTCAGAAAATATAATAAGTAAAAAAGAAGCAATTAAATATTTGGGGGTATCAACTAATGAATACAACAGATTATATTTTTAAATAATTTAACTAAATTTCAAAAAATACAAAAAAAATGTATATTTTGACGTAAAATGTGATATAATTATATTGAAATGGAGGAAAAGTATATGAAATTATTAAAAATTGTTGCCAATAATTTTAAATTGTGTGAAGATAATTTTACAATTTCTTATGTTCCTGTTGCTAATAAAACAGAAGAAGATAAAGAATTTGAATTAAATGAAATTAAGGAAAATCTTTATACATTTAGCACTATTGGTATAGTTGGTAAAAATGCCTCTGGCAAAACTACAGCAGTAGAATTACTCGCTTTAGTATATGAAATATTATCATTTTTTAGAGTGAAAAATAGTTATTTAATTGATATTATAGATAAAAAGTTAAATTTAGATATAACTTTTTATCATGAAGGATACATTTATAGATATATTACAGATTTATTACCAAGCAGTACTAAAACTATAACATTTGCAAATGAATTATTGTATAAAAGATTATATTTCAAAACCCATTCTAAAGATTTATTTAATTATGATAAATATGAAGAAGTAGATACAACAAATTTTCATTTGCCAGATGATACATCAATGCTTTATTATGTTTTAAAGAAAATATTATTAAGAGGAGTATATTTATCAAGCGATGATTTTAATTATATGGGATATAGTGAAGCTTTTGATACTTATAAATTATTTAATTCTACAAGTATAATTAGTAAAATATTAAAAATGTTTGATGAACATTTAGAGAATATTGCAAAACTTAAAGAGGATGAATATAAAATATATTATACAAATAAAACAACTAAAATAGTTAATAGTAGAGAATTATATAAACTATTATCCAGTGGTACAACTAAAGGTTTTAGTTTATTTACTTTTGCTATATACTCTTTATTATTTGGAGCAGATTTAGTAATAGATGAAATAGAAAATCATTTTCATAAAACTTTAGTTGAAAATTTAATAAATTTATATAAAGATAAAAGCGTAAATAAACATAACGCTACATTAATATTTACCACTCACTATCCGGAACTATTAGATTTATTTAATAGAACAGATAATATTTATATAACAAAATATAATGATAAAATAAAATTAGAAAATATGTATTTAAATTATAATTTCAGACCAGAGTTATCTAAAAGCAAGAAATTTTATAATAATGCCTTTGGAACAGCGGTTGATTATGAAGCTTTAATGGATTTTAAAAAGGAATTAATGTAATGAAGTATTTAATGATGTGCGAAGGAAATAATGAAAAAGCAATAATGAATTTATTGTTGGATGCAAATAAATTAAAAATTACTCGAGATGACTTAATCGAATTAACACCATTTCATGTTCGACAGTTGAGTAATCCAACAATTATTTCCATGTTAAAAAACTATAATAAAGAAGTTACAATATTACGAATTGGAGATACTCAAAAAGATAAATTAATTATTCCTAAGGAGTTAAAAGATATAGTTTCTTCAAATAGAATATATAAATATTGTACTTTGCCGGAAATTGAGATTTTATTAATTATAAATGAAGGCTTATATAATGAATTTTTAAAATCCAAAGATAAGCCGAAAGGATTTGCTATAAAAAATATTCGTTATAATAAAGTTAAATATAATCAATCAAGTGAATTTTTTGTAAATTATTATGGAGGGAAAAGAATATCTAACTTAGTAGATAATTTAAAAAAATATAAGCATATAAAAAAACATAATAAAGATGAACTTTATCTAGCGGATTTATTAAAATAAATTATAGTAATATTTCATGAAAATATATTCTTTATATTTTCGTGAATATATTTCTTTATATATTCTGTTGCATCAACTTTTGGATTTTTATCTTTAATTTTTAAAGTTAAATAAGAAGATATTATTAAGTCAGCAGTAAATATAATAACTAATATTAAAGTTATTATATTTACTGTTTTTATATTGATATCAGTGAGTATATTAATTAAAAACGGATTAATATATTTAACAACTAAAATACCTATAATACCAAAAAGAATAGTTGTTTCTAAACATATTCGTCCATTAATATTAAATTTCATATTAGAATAATCCCACCATCTTAAACTAAATAATTTTTCAAGTAAATAACTAATTAAATATTCAATCACAGAACAAATAAGCATAGATAAAATAAATAATAAAAGTATATTATTACTAAATCTATGCAAAACAAAAGTTAAAGCAAGACAACCTACTCCATATAAAGGACATAACGGTCCCATTAAAAATCCTCTATTGATAAATTTTTTATGAATATAAAAAGCATATATTTCTTCTAATATCCAACCAACAAAAGAATATATAAAAAATAATAAAATATAAATATTTGGCATATTAATAATCCTTTCTGTATTATTATACCCTAAATATTCAAAAATTAAAAGTTTAATGTATTTCTTGGCATACTCCTGGATCGGGATTATAAAAACAATGGCCTTTATAACGACCTGCTAGAGCTTGATCATACCATGTTGTTTTGCAACTACTATTACCAGATGGGGCATAAAACCATAAGGCATTTGTTGCAGGATAATAATATTCTCCTCTTAAAATTCGCTCAGCTAATCTTCTTTCTGTAGTAGTGGGAGATGCATTAAATAAAGAAGAATTGGTTCCTACAAATTGATTAGGTTGATAAATAGCATCATATACGCTATCTATATTTTTAAAAGTTAGACAATCTGCTAAAACTCTATTAACAACAACATTACCAACCATAAGCATGCCAAGATCACCTTCTGATAAAGCCTCAGCTCGCATTATTCTAGCTAGTAAATCTCTTTCGGTATCAGTATAACTAATAATCATGAAAAATCACCTATGGTATTTTATGCTGAAATTTAATTTATGTAAATATTATTGTTGAAGAAATACTTTTTATTTGGTATTATATTCTTAAGTTATCAAATAGTAGATTTATAATGGAGGAAAAATGAATTGTTTTGAAGGTATTAAACATATTGATGAAAAAAATGAATATTGGTTTGCTCGTGAATTAGAAAAAATTTTGGGATACAAAAGATGGAGTAGTTTTGCTGCTGTAATAAAAAAAGCTCAAACTGCTTGTTTAAAAAGCGATAATCAAATAAATAATCATTTTATTATTTATAAAAACAATAATAATTTTGATTATAAATTAAGTAGATTAGCATGTTTGTTAATTATTCAAAATGCTAATCCTCAAATTAAAGAAGTAGCTTTAGCACAAACATATTTTGCAGTTCAAACAAGGAAAATGGAATTGAAAAGCGTTAATTTTAAAAAAGATTTAAATGAACTTAGTACTAGCATATTTAGAAATTCTTTAGTAGAGAATTTATTAAATCAAAAAACAGATTATAATGAACAAATATTAACTGAAATACAAAATAAAGTAGATACAGTACTTATGAATACAATGCAACAATTAGGTACTTTCCCAAATAATTTAACAATATTAGAAAATAAATAGATAAAATAAAACAAAGTTAATCAAAAATTATTGTAAAAACCTATGTAAATATGTTATAATTTTATTGCTAGTTCACGTATAGGGGCGTGGTATAATGGTAGCATAGGAGTCTCCAAAACTTTTGATGGGAGTTCGATTCTCTCCGCCCCTGCCATTTTTATTAATGAACTAAATGTAACGAATGGAAGTGATAGCAAAAATTTAAAGAGTGGAGTGATAGTATTGAAAAATAAAATAACTAAATATATTTTTGTTTTTAGTGCTATCATTATGGCTCTTTTTTCATATAAGTTAAATGCAAGTGCAAATGTTATAGATGTTATATCTCCAATCGCTGTTGAAAATTGTGAATACTTATTAGGTGATTCAACAAATCCGGACCATCCAGCATATTGGATACAAGAAGGATTAGATTTGATAAAATATGCTGCTATAATGTGTTTATTAGGATTGAGTATTGCCGATTTCTTTAAAGCAATAGTAGCTAGCGATAAAGATTCATTGAAGAAGGCTGGAACCAAAACAATGAAAAGATTTATATATTGTGTAATTATATTCTTTTTGCCAATTCTAATAAATTTTGTTTTAGAATTGTTTGAGCTAACAGGAACCTGTGGTTTTAATTAAAAAGAGGTGTTAATATGTCTGTTTTTGATACATTTTTAAATTTACAATGGATTGGTCTTGGAAGTGTACCAGAGTTTATTATAGAGTTTTTCTTATGGCTTGATAGTATTATATATAGTTTTGTTGGAAAATTATTAACGCTTTTTATGGATTTGGCTTCTGTAGACTATATTTTTAACATGAATGATTTTCAATATATAATAGATGGAATATATTTAGTTTTAGGGGTTGTGGTACTCTTTGTTGTTGCGATTAACTTGTTACAATATGTTATTAATCCTGATAGAGATGACGGAAAATCTTTAAGAGATATTGCTTTTAGAGTAGTAAAAGTATTAATATTAGTTGTATTGACCCCAACTATGTTTGAAATATTATATAATGTTCAACACGCCGTTATTTCTTATAACGTTATACCTAGATTATTATTATCTGATAGCGTACAAGAAGAATTTAATTCAACTGATGAATTTACAGTTACTGTAGACAAATCAGAAGATACTACAGGGGAATATAGTGATATTCAAGATTCATATACCTATACCAAAGATGAAATGGTAGATTCATTAGTTGAAATTTCTGGAAATGAAATGGCATGGTATGTATATTCTGGCTTTTTTTATGAAGATGATGGAAATACTGGCGCTGAATATGATATTGCCGAAAGACTTGGCGATAAACATAGTTGGGTTGGTTGGCTTACTGGCGCTATAGTAGGCGGTTTGTTACTATATATGGCAGCACCACTGTGGATAGCTTTAGTAGCAGGAGGTGCCTTTGGCTTAGCAACAAATAGTTGGACAATTGATACACAACATTACACGTTTGAAATGTTGCATGTTCAGGTTTTAGGCGGCGATTGGGATATGATAACAGCATTTGCACCATTTGTTCAAGATGGAAGTATTAATTATTTGTTTATATTATCTACTATTGCCGGTTTGTTCTTAGTATATGTGATATTTAGTTTTTGTCTTGATTTGGGAGTTAGGGCAATTAAACTTATATTTTATCAAGTGGTAGCTCCAATATGTTTTTTCATGAGTATAATTCCAGGAAAAGAATCTACTATCAAAAATTGGTTTGCAGCGGTCGGAACAACGTGGTTAGAAGTGCTTGTAAGAATAGCTTGTATTTGTTTAGTTGTGGTTGGTACTAATTTAATAGGTTCAATGGAATTGCCTAGTGACTCATTTTTCGTTCAAGCAATTTTAGTAATAAGCATTTTAGCATTTGTTAAAATGTTACCAAAATTATTTGCAGATATCACTGGACTTAAGTCGGGCAATATGAAACTAGGAATAAAAGGAAAATTATCCGAAGTTTTGGGTTATAAAACAGCAACAAGAATTGGTAAATCTACTATAAATACTGGAAAAACTTTTGGAAAAAAACTGGCTGCTGGTTTTGATTCTGCTAAAAATGGTTTGGGATTTGGCTATGGCTTTCAAAGTGTAGATAGTAATGGACCTTTAGCAAGGTATAGAAAATGGAAAGTAACAATTGCTCCATATTCTTATGCTAATAAAGAGGAACAGAAAAATGCTGAAAAAGCATATAGAGAAACAGAACTAAAAAAAGCTAAAGGTGAAGAACTAATCCAAAAATATGGAGATTCCAAAAAATATATAATGAATTTAAAAGGCGGCCAATATAAAGAAATGAGAGATACCTTTGATAAGAGACAACAAGCAAAAGATTTAATGCAAAATTATGAAAACGAACTAACAGCAGCTAAGGCTAAAGGTGATGTGAAAAAAATTGCAGAATATGGTAAATTATATAATGATGCAAAATCAACATATGATACCTTAGATAAAGAATTTTCTAATATTCTTGGTCAAGAAAAATTCAAAGATGTTAAAGCAAATTATGATACAATGAAATATGTTGAAGATAGAACCAAAATTTTTGGAAATAGTGGTAATAGCAATAGCGAAACAGCTAGTACTGTTAAACCTAAAGCTTCCAGAAGTTCATCCGGCAATGTTTATAGAGCAAGTGATTTTGCTAATAATAGTAGAACTGGAAATGGAACTAGAGTAAGACCTAATCCGGTAAATAATCCGGCGAATAATTCAAATGGACAAGAATTAGGAAACGGACGGCCTCTAGGGGGTAATAATACACAATCTCAAGAAGTTCAAGGTCAAACAAGTATATTCGATAGAAATTATACTCCAGATGTAACTGGCCCAATACCTACTAGAGTCACACCAAGAAGAGTGGAAAACCAAAATAATAATCAGACTCCATATAATGGCTCTGGTCAAGAAACTCCTGGACAAATTAATTTATTTGATAACAACAATGAATCTCAACAAAATGACTCTCATCGTGTAAAAGTTACTCCTAGAAGAGTGACAAATTCACAAGATCAAAACCCTTCAAATGGAGTTAATAATAATCAAGGAAATACTACAGGTGCTGCCAACAGTCAATCAAATGGTCAATCAACAGGACAATCAAATGGTCCATCAAATAATATATCAAGATAAATAGAAAGGATGAAAGGGAATGAATAATTATTTAATTCCAGCAAATACCAAAAAAGGTCAATTGATTTTAGGTTATTTTACTGGACTAGATTTAGGCTTATTCTTAACTGGATGTGGTCTATCATTACTTTTACTTATGTTAATTAGAGATGCAACTGCTATAGAAATGATTATCATATTATTGCCGGCATTAATAACAGGGTGTTTAGTTATGCCAGTTCCTCATTATCATAATGTATTACAATTCATATTAAATGTCGTTAATTATATAGTAAATCCGAAAAGATATTATTGGAGAGGTTGGTGTGTGAGATATGAACGAGAAGATGAATGAAAAACAAATAAGTGGAAACTTTTCAGAAGATTGGTTACCTATCAAGCAAATAATGAATGGTATGATTCAACTTGATACAGGTGAATATGTTACGGGAGTAAAAATAGCTCCACGTAATATTTTCATCATGGATGAAGGAAGCCAAAATAATATTATTTATAATTTGAGAAATTTTTATAATAGTATTGATTATGAATTTTGGTTACTTATAGCTGAAAGACCTGTTGATATTGATGTTTATGTATCTCAATTACAACTAATGTATAATAATGCAACAAACAATGCTCAAAGAAGATTAATTATGCAAGATATTAATAAAGCAAATTTATTTACTAGCAGAGATTCTAGTGTTGTAGATACTGAATATTATATATTATTTAAAGAAAAAAGAATGGAAATTGTTCAAAAGAAATTACATAATCTTATTAGTGGCCTAGCATCAGCTGGATTACAATCAGCACAAACTTCTAATAATGATTTAAGAATGGTTTTAGACAATTTCTTAAATGGTGGAGAAACCACAAACTTTGGGGCGGTGATGTAATATGGCAAAATTAAAAAGTGAAATAGCTCCAAAAGGAATGGAGTTTAAACCTACAGAATTTGTAATTGGTGGAAAATATTCTACAATTATGACTATTATTGCTTTTCCAAGAAGTATTACTCCAGGATATTTATCGGGAATTACCAATATTGGTGGTGTAAAACTAGCAATCAAACATATTCCTATTAATTTTGAAGTACTTAGAAAAATGCTTAATAAAGAAATCGCTGATTTAAAAGTAAGATATCAATCTGAACGTGATCAAACACTACAAGAGCGAATTAGACAAGATTATGAATCTCTTGAACAATTTATTCAAATGCTTGCAGCAACTCAAGCTAGAATATTTGATTTTCAAATGCATTTAATGATTACGGCGGATAATAAAGAGGAATTAGAACTTAAAAAGATTCAAGTTCGAAGTTACTTAGATGCCATGGGAATGCGGGCAGTTGCTTTAATGTTTGAACAAGAAAAAGCATTAAAATCAATTTTGCCAATATTCCCACCACAAGATATTGAAAATAGAATTGGAACACCAATACCTTCAATTACTATTGCAGCAATGTATCCATTTGTTTTTGATAGTATCAAAGACCCTGGAAGTTCCACTCTTTTAGGTATGGATAGTTCTGGAGGGGTAATTCTATTTAATCAATTCTTGTATCAAACTCAAAAAGAAAATAATAGAAATAATGCCAACATGATTTTACTTGGTACATCTGGATCTGGTAAATCAACTGCAGCTAAACTTCTTTTAAGAACCCATATTAGAAATGGATTTAAAATTGTTTGTGTAGATCCTGAAGGCGAATTAGAAGATATGGCTAATTCTTTCGGTGGAGATTTCATCGATCTTGGAAAAGGTGGACAGTTTGGTATGATTAATCCGCTTGAAATAGTAATTGATGCTGATGAAGAGGAAATTGCTCAAGGTCTTGGTTATACTGTTTTGACAAGAACACTTCAACAAGTAAAAGCTTTTATGAAGTATTATTCGCCTTCAATTGAAGAAGATGTTTTGGCTATGTTTAGTGAAGTATTACAAGATACTTATAAAAGATATAAAATAGATTATGATACCGATTTTACTAAATTAACTAGTGAAGATTTTCCAACATTTGATGATGTTTATGCAACAATTAAAGGGCGTCTTTTATCTATGACTGATGCAACTCATGAACGTGATGTTATGGAAAGATTAGAGCTTAAAATTAGACCACTTGTTAATGAGCTAAAATACTATTTTGATGGACATACAACTTTATCAATTGAAAGTGATTTTATAGTATTTAATATAAAAGAAGTCATGAACAGTGATGAAAATATTAAAAATGCTTTATTCTTTAATATATTAAAATATGCTTGGGGTTTATGCCTTGATAAGAATATTAATACTGTCATGATGGTTGATGAAGCTCACGTATTACTTGCGGGCCACAATGAACTTGGGGCAGAATTCTTAGCTCAAATGCAAAGAAGAAGTCGTAAGTATAATACCGGTACAATTATTATTACTCAACAACCAACAGACTTTGCAGCGCCAAATATAATAACTCATGGTAAAGCAATATTTGATAATGCTGCTTACTATTTAGTTATGCAACTAAGAAAACAAGCAGTTGAAGATTTAGCAAAATTAATAGATTTAAATGAAGCAGAAAAAAATGCTATAAAATATTATGACCAAGGTGAAGGATTATTTGTCTGCGGTAATAAACGTATGCAAATAAGAGTGATTCTTACTCAAGAAGAATTAGATTCCTTTGGTTCTGGCGGAGGGTTTTAGGTAAGTGAATGGAAACAAAAATAATAAATTATTATATGATCCAGAAGAAATAAGAAGGAAAAGACTAGAAGAATTAAATCGTAATCAATATAGTGATGAAGACGAAGAGGATATTGATGCAACTTCAAAAAATGAATTAGAAGAAAATGTTGATAGTGAAGACACTAATGAATCTAATTTAGATGAAACAACTGGCGATTTTAAAGAATCTGAAGATGATAATGGAGAACTAGAAAACGAAGGCTCTTCTAGAGGTTCAAGATTATCTAATATAGTTTCCTTTTTTAGAAACAGAAATTCTAAAAAGGAAACTAGTGGAGTTGCTGAAATTTCTGGATTATCTATATGGAATAGTATAAAATTATTAGTTAAATCTAATCCTACAATTATATTTTTTGCTATTTGTATTATATTATTTCTTTTTGTAATATTAATTTTGTTATTATCATTATCTTCTGAAGAAGTTAATAATAATAACAATTCTTACATTGGTCTTTATGGTTATGAATATTTAGAATTTGATAATGTCTGTGAGGAAGTATATGTATATAATACAAACTCTGGTAGTGATGGAACATATCCATTAGAAGAATATGTTGCGGGTGTTGTTCAAGCAGAAGTTGGTATGATGAATGATTTAACAACTTATGAAGTATTTGCTATTGCAGCAAGAACTTATGCCCTAAATCGTTTGCAAAATAGTGATGATTGTAGTATTGAAGGTAATGATTATGCTCAGGCTTTTCGTCCAACTGAAGATGAATTGATACTTCAAGCAACACAAAATACTCGGGGACTTGTTTTAACTCGTGATGGTTCATTATTTTCAACCATGTATGATGCTTTTTGTTGGACTGAAAAAGATGATAATTATTATTATATGTGTCAAGGTAATTATGATACTGGTGAACCATTAGAAATACCAGTTGCTTGGGCAAATGAACACGTTGCTCAGTGGTCTGGTCAAGCATTTTTAGATAATCCCGAATATATGTCACATGGTCAAGGAATGAGTCAACATGGTGTATATTATCTATCAGCTTCTGAAGGTTATACTAGGGATGAAATATTTACATATTTTTATGGTAGTGATTCTAAACTTATGTCCATATATGCTACTTTTGGTGGAGAATATCCTATTAATCCTAATGATGAACTATATCAAAATTTACAATTTATAGCTGATGGCACAACTTATGCTAATGTATTAAATTCTTATAGTACAACTAAAGAAGAAATGGATGCATATCTTGCGGGTATAGTATCTGAATATGGCGAAGGAACAAGAGAAGCTGTTGTTAATGTAGCTGTGGGTTTAATTGGTTCCCTAGCTAATATGGGTTATAAACTAAATTATCAATGGGGTGGCAAATATGATTATGTAGGTACTAATGCTGTTTGGGGTGAACCTGCAAGTACCAATTGTAATCATTATGCATCACAAGGTTATGATATAAATAAATGTTTAAAGAATTATCAATGGTCTGGCTTTGATTGTAGTGGTTTTGTTAACTGGGCAATCATAAATGGCTTTGGTTCTAAATATAATAGTGGTATGTATCAAGCAACAGAACTTAGTAATACAATACCTCTAAATGCAACAACTGCAGTATGTGCTCCAGGAGATGTTTTAGTTAGTACTGGTCACATTATGTTAGTTGTAGGAATAGATACTGCAAGTAGTATGTATATTGTTGCAGAATCTACTGGAGCAGATTTATCTAATGGTACCGGTGGAGTAAAACTAAGTTATAAAAAATTTAATGAAAGTCCATATTCTTGTCGTAGATTAGATTCATATTATAATAGTGCTAGTGAGGGATAAAATGGGAAAGAAAATAATATTATTAGTATTTTTAGTAATGTTACTAACTGGTTGCGATATATCATATAATTTATCTATAAATGAGGATACATTTACAGAAAGTACGGTATTTAACACTACAACTGCTGATGGAACCAAAGAATATTTATATAATTTATACCGTGAAGAATATCCAATTTATATTGATCAAGAATACTTGTATTATGACCCTTATAGTCAAATTACAGGAAATGATTATTACACTAAAAATTATAATGAATTAGATACTGGTTATATATTTAATTATCAAGCTAGTTATAATTATGATGACTTTTCTAGAGCTAGAAGTTTAAATACTGTTTTTAATACAATCGGTGTAGGTTATTTAGATGCAGAAGACTATTATTATTTATCAATGAGTGGTATTAAAATATTTAATTATAACAATACAATTAATACTATAACTATAAATATAGATTTTGATCGAGATGCTATAATTTTAAGTAATAACGCCGACACAGTTAGTGGTAATACCTATACATGGCAATTAAATCCATCTAATTTAAAAGATATAGATATTACTTATAAATTTTTACATTTAACTAATCCTGATCCCAAACCTGAATCACCGGAAGAAAATAATCCAGGTAATTCAGATAATGAACAAAATGAAGATGTTAGTAATTGGGTAAATGATAACAAACTCCTTGTTTTTGGGGGAGTATTTGTCATACTTGTTTGTGTTATTATTATCATAAGTGTTATTAAAAGTAAGAAATTATAAGATGTTCTTGTTAAAAATAGGTTATTTGTTGTATAATAGTTAAGAGAAAGGGAGGTAATTATGAAATTTAAAGTAGAACCTAAAGATTTTTTACTATTTTGTATTTATTGTGTCTTACTACTTTATTTATGTGCTATTGCAGTATTAAATATATCATCACTTGCTCAAGATGGTACTTTTTATGGTTTGCTTCCTTTTAGAGCTTTTACAGGTAAATATTTACCATTAACATTATTATTATTTATTGCTTCTTTAGTAGCAATCTTTACTAGTGTTTCGTCTTATATTTTTAAAAGAGAAAAAGGTAGTCATGGAATTGGTATTAAATTAAAAGAAAAATCTAGTGATGGTTATTCAAAATGGTCGAGTGAAAAAGATATAAAAAGTCAACCAGATGTTGTTAAAGTAATTCCTCAAAGTGAAACTTTAGATGCTGCAGGAATACCCCTTATAAATAATGGTAAAGAAATGTTTGTTGATAATGGTGAATACCATAATTTAGTAATTGGTTCTACCGGTAGTGGTAAAACTCAAACAATAGTAAAACCAATGGTTAATTTACTCGCTAAAAAGGGCGAAAGTATGATTATTACTGACCCTAAAGGTGAAATATATAAATATAGTGCCGCGTATCTACGTAGTAAAGGATACAATATAATAGTTTTAAATTTTCGTGAACCATTAAAAGGTAATTCATGGAATCCTCTAACATTGCCATATAAATACTATAAAAGTGGTAATCAAGACAAAGCAATAGAATTACTAGATGACGTAGCATTAAACATATTATATGATCCTAGTAACAAATCAGAATCAGATTTTTGGGAAAAATCTTCTGCGGACTATTTCTCTGGTTTAGCATTAGGTTTATTTAAAGACGCTAAGGAAGAGGAAGTTAATTTAAATAGTATTAATGCGATGAGTACTGTTGGGGAAGAGAGATATGCTACAAGTAATTATATTAAAGAATATTTCACTATGAAGGGCGAAACATCAAATGAATATATTTTTGCCTCATCAGTTATTAATGCTCCAACTGATACAAAAGGTGGACAACTTGCAACATTTAGACAAAAAATAAGAAAATTCTCTACCGGAGAAGCTTTAAGTGAAATGCTATCTTATAGCGACTTTGATATGCGGTCTATTGGTGATGGTAAAACAGCTATATTTATGATTATTCATGATGAAAAGAAAACATATCATAGTTTAATGACAATATTTATTAAACAATGTTATGAAACTTTAATTGATGCAGCCCAAGAAAATGGTGGTAAACTTCCTGTTAGAACTAATTTTATTCTTGATGAATTTGCTAATATGCCACCACTTAAAGATGTTGATGCTATGGTATCAGCTGCTAGAAGTAGAGATATTCGTTTTACCTTTATCATTCAAAACTTTGCCCAACTTAATGATGTTTATGGTGACAATGTTGCGGAAATTATCAAAGGTAACTGTGGTAATATAGTATATTTAATTTCTACAGAAATGAAAGCTTTGGAAGAAATTTCTAAGATGTGTGGAGAAGTAAAAGTAACTGATGATAAAGATAAAAATGCAACAAGACCTTTAATTTCAATTACAGACTTACAAAAGATGAAGTTATTTGAAGCCATAATTATTAGACTTAGAATGAGTCCATTTAGAACTAAATTAGAACCAGACTTTAAAATGGATTGGGGAATTGAGCGAATTGAAGAACCATATCCAAATCGTGTTCAAAGAAAAGTTGAAATATTTGATTTGAAAAAATTTGTAACTGAAGAAAAGAGCAAGAGAATGGCTAACTTGGGAGATAATCCATTCAGAGGTAATAACCCATTTAGACCTAATAACCAACCAAATCCTTTCGGTGGCTTTAATCAAAACCAAAGACAAAATCCTCCGATGGGAGGAATGGATATTGATTCTCTACTTAAAGATCTAGATGAAAAGTTTAAAGAATTAGACCGTAAGGAAGCTGAAAAGAAACAAGTCAGTAACAATCCATTATTTAGTTTAAGTGATGAAGTAGCAATGCCTAAGAAAAAGGTTGAACCAATTGCTGAAGAAAGACTAGATAAAAATCCTTTTAGCCCTTTAAATAGTAATAATACTATCATAAAACCAATAGAAAATAATTCAGTTGAAGAACTAAAAGTAGAACCGAAAGTTGAAGAAAAGAAACCAATAATAAATGTTGATTCAGATAGTAAAGTTATTGATGATAACGTAATAAGTGATGATGAATTTTTTGATGATTTCTTCGGGGATGATGATGAATAATACCTAAACATTAGGTATTTTTTTTCATATAATACATTGTGATATTATATGAAAAAGATTAAATTAAGTGAATATAACCCAAGTATGGGAATTTTAATAGATGTTCAGCATCCTGAAGATTATAAATTAAATCCAACACCTAATAGTAAAAATGTCTATGCTGATAAACTACTCATGAATCACAAAGTATTATTAGATAGACATAATAAATACTATATTATTTGTAATAAAGGGGTATTAAGTAGAAAAGTTGTAGCTATGCTTGAGTATTTTGGCTATGATGTTACACAAGTTATACACTAAGCAACTTAAAATAGATAGTATTTTTTTCTATTTTGTATTATACTAATAATAGTGGTTTTTATGGGAGATTTATTTAAAGATTTTTATGATTTAATAATGAATACAATAGATGCTTTGGGTGTCTATGGTCCATTATTTGGTTCGCTATTAATAGTAATTGAATCAATAATACCGGTTTTACCTTTATTTGTTTTCATAACGCTTAATTATTTAGCTTTTGGACATTTCCTTGGGTTTATTATATCCTGGGTATGTACAATTTTAGGATGTATTTTGTCTTATTTTTTAGTTAAGAAGTTTTTAAGCAGTTATGTTTTAAAAAAGATAAAAGATATTGATTTATTAAATAGATGTATTGAATATTTTAAAGATTTATCATTACCTAAAATAACAGTCATTATGGCTATACCATTTACTCCTGCTTTTATGATGAATGTTGCAGCAGGTTTAGTAAAAATGGATTTTAAAAAGTTTTTGATATCATTACTTATCAGCAAAATATTTTTAGTATATTTCTGGGGAGAAGTTGGAACAGGGCTTATTGAAAGCTTCAAAAATCCAAGTAGTTTAATTACTGTTGGAATAATGGTAATTGTTGCTTATTTATTGAGTATAATTGTAAAAAAAGTATTTAAGATTGATTAAATACTTTTTACTTGTTATAATTATTTAAAAGGAGAGTGCTTTTAATGCAAAAATTTTTAGATAATTATTTAGATAAAATAATTGCAGTAATTATTATTTTAGTAATATCTTATATTATTAATTTAGCAATTGATAAAATTATTAATAAAACAATTAGAATTAAAAGAAAGAAAAATATAACTACATTATTATTATTTATTAAAAGAATAAAAAAGATAGTAATATATGCTGTAGCTATTCTTACCTGCTTATTTGAATTTGATGTTTTTAATTCTTTTTCAGTAACACTACTTTCTGGACTAGGTATTGGATCAGTTGTTATTGGCCTTGCTGCACAAGAAAGTTTGAAAAATTTCTTTGGTAGTATTGCAATAGTTGTTGGAAGTCCTTATGAAGTTGGAGATTTTATTGAATGTGTTGATAAAGCTGTAAGTGGAACAGTTGAAGACATAACAATGCGTCATACAGTAATTAGAACAATTAATAATCGTAGAGTAGTTATTCCTAACTCAGAAATGAATACTTATACAAT
Organism: uncultured Bacilli bacterium; assembly: GCA_944332705.1. Classification (GTDB taxonomy): domain Bacteria; phylum Bacillota_I; class Bacilli_A; order RF39; family UBA660; genus Onthocola_B. Next base: position 23,942 of record CALVKM010000004.1, on the reverse strand, counting down.
TGAAAATTTTAATTATAGTGATAATGAAAATGTTAAATTGGTAAATTTTAATATTTCCTATGAATCAGATGTTGATAAAGCAATTTCTATATTAAAAGAAGAATTGGAAAAGTTATATCATCCAAATCCTAAGGGAATAAATAAAGATGTTGAGTATCCTAAAGTTCGAGTGTCGGAACTTGATGATTCTGGTGTTGTTTTAACTGCCTGGGTATGGGGTAGTGATAATGGTGATGCTTTTGAAAATATGTATAAATTAAACTATATAATTAAAAATAGATTTCCTAAGGAAGGAATTGAAATACCATATCCTCATATTGAAATAGTAGAAAAAACAACTAAAAAAACAACTAAAAAAGCAAGTCGAAAATGACTTGCTTTATTCATTAAATAGTATTTTTTCTGATTTATATTGTCTTATAATATAAGTTATAACTATAGTAATAATTACAATTGTTGATATGAACATTAATATTAAATATAAAATATTTAAATTATTATTAGTTACTTCAGTAAATATCATACTAAAGTTAATAAATGGAATTAATGATAGTATTGCATTATTACTAATATCAATCATAAATACAATCATACCTGGGAAAAAAGCAATAAATGTCAGTGGAGTTAAAGCACTTTGAGCTTCTTTAAAAGATGCAGACATACTAGCAATAGCAATACATAAACCACTAATCATTATTGAATAAGCAATTATAATAATAAGAGCATAAATAATAATCGGTGCATTAAGTAACTCAGTACCACTATATATATCATAAGTATTACCAACATATATAATAGCTAGAACTGATAATATTAAACCAAGAACACCAGTGATTATTGATGATAATGTTACACTTAATAATTTTCCAATGATTATATCTTTACTTTTAATTGGGAATGTAAGTAATGTTTCTAATGTACCTCTTTCTTTTTCACCAGCAGTTGCATCTGTTGCGGGATATGTTGCAGAGACTGTTATAGCCATTAAAATAAATAAAAAGGCGTAATTGACAATATAATTAGCAAAATAATTTTGTTGTTCTTGTGTTTTTTCTTCATATGTTAATAAATTATTAAATTCCGATATATCTACATTATTGTTTGATAAATAATTTTCTTCTAATACACTTTTGTAAGTTTCTAAGAAAGATTCCGCCAAAGAGGCACTACCAGAACTTTCAATGTTAGCAGAATCATAATTAATAACATAATGATTATTTTCTTTAGTTATATAAGAGTTTATTTCTTGTTTGTTAAATTCCTCTTCTAAGTCTTCGGTATCATTAATGCTATAATCTATTTCTAATGAATCCAATATTTCTAATTCTATATCACTAAGTTCATAATTAAAACCAATTTTATTATAAGTATTAACATCGGTATTTGTTTCACTTTCAAATAATGCTGACATACCAATAATTATTAAAGGTATTAAAACTGGAATTATCAGCATCATAGCTAAAGATTTCTTATCCCGAAATACTTCTCTTAATTCTTTTTTAAGTATTAATAATGTTTTATTCATGAATATCCCCCACTAAACTAAAGAATGCATCTCTTAAGTTGCTTGTTTTAGTCATCTTTCTAATTTCATCTGGAGTACCAGTAGCTATAATTTTTCCTTTATTAATCATAATGATCATATCACAGATGTTTTCGGCTTCTTCCATATAATGGGTTGAATAAAGAATGGTTTTTCCCTTTTCTTTTTCATCTTTAATAAAGTTTAGAATTATTTGACTAGTTATAATATCAAGACCACTAGTTGCTTCATCTAAAATATAATACTTGGGATTGTGAATCATACATCTAGCAATATTTACTCTTTGGGTTTGACCAGTTGAAAGTTTCTCAATCCTATTATATAAAAATGCATCCATATTTAATATCTTACTTATTTCTTTAATTCTTTTATCTATTTCATCTGCGGGAACATCATAGATTTCTGCACACATTTTGAGTAATTCATATGGGCTTAAAGTATCATAAATTTTAGTATTTCCTGATAAATAAGCTAACATTTTTTTAATTTCTGTTTCATTTTCCTCATAATTTAAATCATCAATAGTTATTTCTCCTTCGCTTGGTGTCATAATACCCGCAATCATGCGAAGAAGTGTTGTTTTACCAGCACCATTAGGTCCAAGTATTCCTAGAATTTCGCCATCTTTAACATCAAATGATAAATTATCAACTGCCTTAAATTCTAGTTTTTCTTTTTTCTTGTTCGTTTTAATAAACTTTTTTGTAACATTTTTTACTTTTATCATTTTGACCTCCAGAAATATTATAATATATGTGACAACATTTTGTAAATAAATATATTAAGTTATGAGTAATAATTAGTTTTTGTGGTAGAATTATAGTATGGAGGGATGTATATGAAAGCAGTTGCTATTAAAGGGGTGAAGGAATTTGAAATTAAAGAAATTTCGGAACCTGTTAGTGATGGCAAGAAAGTAATTATTGATGTATTAAAAACAGGAATTTGTGGATCAGATATTCATTATTGGGTAGGTGGAGCTCCAGTTGGTTTAGTTATGGGACATGAATTTGTTGGTCGTGTTGTTGATTGTGGAGATCGTTCTGACTTAAAAATTGGAGATAGGGTTACAGCTCTACCAATTTCTCCTTGTGGAAAATGTGAAGCATGTCGTAATGGTGATGTAGGGTTTTGTCCACATACTTGGGAGGAAGCTGTAGGTTTATCACTTAATAATCCAGGTGGACTAACTAAAAGAATTTCTATTCGTAGTGATATGGTTATTAAAGTACCTGATGGAGTAGCAGATGAAGAAATGGCTATGGTTGAACCAATGGCTGTAGGTCTTCATGCGGCTCACTTAGGAAGAATTGCTGTTGGTGATGATGTCCTAATTATCGGCGGAGGCATTATTGGTTTAGCATCTGCTATGTTTGCTAAAAAAGAAGGAGCACAATATGTAGCACTAACAGAAACTAATGAAGCTCGTGGTGAAAAATCAGTAAATCTAGGGGTAGCTGATGAATGGTTTAATGCTACAAGTGAAGATTTAGTGCCTAAACTTATGGAAAAAACAAACGGTGGCTTTGATGTAGTTATTGAATGTGTTGGTAATTCTGCTGCTGTTAATAGTGCTATATCTTTAGTTAAACCTGGTGGTATTGTAGTTTTAGTTGGAGTTTCTAATGATGCTGTTCCAACATACACAGTTATGGCTGTAATGAAAGAATTAGTGCTTCAAGGAGCTATTGCTTATACTTATAATGAATTTAATTCGGTAATTAACTTAATTGCTAATAAAAAAATTGATGTTATGAAATTTGTTGATGATATCATACCTCTAGAAGGTGTTCAAAACGCCTACGAACGACTTACTAGTGGTACAGATTCAGCAATTAAAATATTAGTTGACCCAACTAAATAAGGTGCGTTATGTTTGATGAAATTGAGTCAAAATATGCTAATTTACTGGTAAATCGTTGTCTTGATTTATCTAAAAGTAATTCTTTATTTATCCATTATTATAATGATAATAAATCATTAATTGATAAAGTAATAGCCTTAGCTAAAGAAAAAGGTATTGATGATATCTATTTAGATGAATTAGATAAAAAAGAAAGACATAATCATTTAAGTAAATCATTAAAAGAAATAGAAAATGATTCTTATTTTGATAGTCATATTTGGGATGAATATGCTAAAAAGAATGCCGCATTCTTAATGATTTCTACGGAATTTCCACATTACTTTGATGATATAAGTTCTGAAAATATGACCGCAGCAGCTCTAAAGTCAAGAACAACAAGGTCAATATATCGCGAAAAACAAGCATTAAATGAAATATCTTGGTGTATTGCTGTTATGCCTAATGTAGTTTGGGCTAAGGATAGTTTTCCTGATCTAAGTGAAGAAGATGCTTATGAAAAATTACTTAATTTAATGATGATTGCGACAATGGTAGATACAAAAAACCCAATAGATGAATGGAATAAGTTTTTAGATAAACAAAGAAAATTGGTTAAAAAACTAAATGATTTAGAAATAACTTCTATGCATTATACTAATAAACTAGGTACTGATCTTTATGTTGGACTTCCTTCAAAAGTTATTTGGGAGTGTGCTGGTTATGGGGATAATTTAATTGTCAATATGCCCACTTATGAAGTTTTCACTTCACCTGATTATCGTTATACAAATGGTATAGTTTATGCATCAAAACCTTTAATGTACGGCGGAGCTTTAATTGATAAATTTTGGTTAAAATTTAAAGATGGTAAAGTTGTTGATTATGATGCTTATGTTGGTAAAGAAATATTAAAAGGAATTATTGAAAGTGATGATTATTCATGCTTTTTAGGTGAGTGTGCGCTAGTATCTAAAAATTCTGGTGTTGCTAAAACTAACTTTGTTTTTGGAGAAACTTGTCTTGATGAAAATGCTTCTTGTCACATCGCTTTAGGAGATGCTTTTCCAGAATGCATTGAAGGTGGCTTTGAGGAAACTCGCGAGTCTTTAAGAACAAAGGGCCTAAATCATTCTACTAATCATGTTGATTTTATGATTGGTACAGATGATTTAAATATCACAGCAATGACTAAAAATGGCGAAAAATTAATATTTAAAGATGGAGATTTCAATATCTAAACTCCATCTTTTATTATATTAAAATTTATGATAAACTTATGTTAGTGATATTTATGAAAAAAATACTTAATTTAGATACTTTTAGATTTATGGTTGCCTTTTTAATAGTAGCTATTCATGTATATCCGTTTGTAACAATTAATAGTGAACTAGATTATTATTTTACTCATGTTTTTTGTCGTATTGGTGTCCCTTTATTTTTAATGATTACCGGATATTTCATTTTACCCAAAGACATTGATACTTTAAAAAAATACACTATTAAAATAATAAAAATTTATTTACTTTGTATGCTTATTTATCTACCTATTAATATCTATGCTCAACAATTACAATCGTGGAGTATTCTAGATTTAATTAAAAATATCTTTTTAAATGGTACATTTTATCATCTTTGGTACTTTCCAGCTTTAATATTAGGTTTATGGGTTACATATTTTTTAATTAAACATTTAAATAAAAAATTAGTTTGGGTAATTGTTGTTATTTTATATATAATTGGCTTACTTGGAGATAGTTATTATGGTACTTTAGTATGTATTCCTAGCGTTTTAAAATTTTATAATATTATATTTCAAGTATTTGATTATACTCGTAATGGTTTATTTTATGTTCCAATATTTTTAATGCTTGGTTATAGTTTTAAGGGTAGAGAAAAAAGTAATAATAAATTATTAATTGTAGGATTAATTATTAGTTTCATATTTATGTTTTTAGAAAGTTATTTTTTAAGATTATATGATTTACAAAGACATGATAGTATGTATTTATTTTTAGTTCCTGTTATGTATTATCTATTTTCTTTAATTATTTATAATACTAATAGTTCTAATAAAAAATTGCGTAGTTTAGCAACTATTATTTATATAATTCATCCATTAGTAATTATTGGTATTCGCTTTATCGGAGGAATACTTAATATTGAGGATATTATAGTTTATAATAATTTAATTCATTATATTTTAGTTTGTTTAATATCATTAATGTGTTCATATCTATTTATAAAAATATTAGAACTTATTAAAAGTAAAAAATCAAGTTAAATAATCTAGAATTACTTGGTATTTAGTAACAAGTGTTTCCAAACTAAATGCCGCATTAGCACTAGAAGGACTAGGGAGATAAATAATTGGAATATCTTTTTTAAAGTTTTTAATTAAAGTATCGTAACTTTTTTTGCCGGTGCAAAATATCGCTTTAATCTTAGCGTATTTTAAAATCATATTTATATCATTTAATTTATAATTTTTTATTGATGCATCACTTGATGCATCAATTTCACAAAATTCAAATACATCCCATAAAGATATGTGATTCTCTAGTAAAAACTTTTTCTTTTCTTCAATTGTATTTAAACTAACATTAAATAACTTTTCTAAAATAAACCAAAATCTATTAGTTTTATGAGCATAATAAAATCCTACTTCTCTTGATTTAACACTAGGCATACTACCAAGTATTAAAACTTTAGAATACTCATCATATATTGGAGGAAGTTCATGATATACTCGCATTAAAATCACCAGTAATAATATAACAAATTTATTAAAAATTGTATAGTAAAAGTAGTATTTTTGCTTATTTTAAAGGTTTCAGAACTTACTGGGTTAAGCATTAAAGTTTTAGAAAAACTAAAATATTAATAAATGAAGCAAAACGAACAAAATTAAAATTTAAAATATAATTATTAATAAAATACTATTTGCTTAGTATAGATTTAGGATATGGTTTTCTAACATCTGTTCTACCAATTAAATAATCGATAGATGTGTTATAGTAATTAGCTAAAATATTAATTTTTTCTAAAGGTAATATTTGAATACCTAATTCATACTTAGAATACTGTTGTTGAGTAGTATTTAATATTTTAGCTATATCACTTTGAGTAAGTGAATTATCTTCTCTAATTTCTTTTAATCTGTTGTAGTACATTTTTAATCACCTATTATTATTTTCTTATACATCTAATAAAATGTATTGATTTTACATCTGATAAGGTGTAAAATATAATTGGTGATACTATGAACAAAAAAATATTGTTGATAAGTAGTATGTTATTAACATTAGTTTTAATAACAATAGTTATCTTTAATAATACTAATAGTAACGAAAGTAATATAATATCTAATACCAATAAAGATAAACAAGTAATAAATAATAATATGATTACTATGATGTATGAAACAGATGCCGGTACAGGTATCTATGAAGAAACTAAAGATACAACATGGCCAGAATCGGGATATATATTTAATGAAAATTTAAGTGGTTGTGAAAATGGTGGAGAATTAGAATATAATTCCATTAATAAAACAGTAAATCTATTAAGTAATAAATCTGACCGGTGTTATGTGTATTTTGATAAATATGATGGAGTATGGATAGATAATGTTAGTGTTACTAATGTAACTGGTTCATCGGTTACATTAAATGTGGGTGCTACAAGTGAAAATGGTAGTATTACAACATATTATTATGCATTAAATGATAGTGAAGAATATATAGAAAGTACAACCAATCCAATAGTAATAAATGATTTAAATAAATTAACAGAATATAAGATTAGCATTTATGCAATAGACAGCACAAATGCTAAGTCTAATATTTATGAAATAAGTGTTAGTACAACAGATGAAAGTAAACCGGTGATAAATAGTGTTGAAGTGAGTGATATTACTTATAATGGATTTACATTAACAGTAAATGCTACTAGTGATGTTGAGATAAAAAGATATTATTATATTATAGAAAGTAATAATATTTCTGGGACTAATACAAACAATTCTTATATTTTTACAGGTTTAGGCTCTGAAACAAGTTATGATATAGTTGTTTTTATTGAGAATGTTAATAGTATTTATTCTAATAAATTTATCATTACTGTTAAAACCGACGAACTACCAACTTTTTTAACGGAAGTATGTAAAAGTGGAGATAATTTAGCGAGTTGTATAACTAATTTTTATGATGTTTCTGGGACTGAATTAACTAATATATATTATCACATAAGTAGTTTGGCAAATGGTGCCGCAGATAATTCATATAGATATGCGGGAGCCAATCCAAATAATTATGTATGCTTTGGAAGTGAAGCAATACCTTGTCCAAGTGATAATTTATATAGAATCGTTGGAGTATTTGGTTTGGAAGTAAAATTAATCAAGAACACAAGTATAGGAAATTATCAATGGGATAGTGAACTTAATAACACATGGAATTCGAGGACCAAACCAGATATAAGAAACACATTAAATACAACATTCTTAAATACAATAAGCTCAACATGGCAAGAAAAAATAGCAACTCATGAATTTAAAGTAGGAGGAATGTCATACTCAAATGGAGGAAGTACGCCAAGAATAGCATATAATTATGAAGTAGGGGCAAATAGTAGTAGTACAACAGATAGAATGAAAATAGGACTAATGTATGTGTCAGATTATGGATATGCAGCAAGTAATAGTTACTGGACAACAGAGTTATTTAATTATGATAGTGCAGCAGATGATAATTGGATGTATTTAGGTTCTGAATGGACTATTTCTCGAAGATCTGATGGTTATAACTATGCGTTTCCTGTGATTTCTGGTGGATATATCGGTGAAACTAACAGTGTGGGTAATATGCGTGCAGTCCGTCCTTGTTTCTACCTCAACTCAAATGTAACCTATGTCTCAGGATTTGGAACTCAAAGTGACCCCATTCGAATTCAGTAAAGGATAAAAAAGAATATTAGTTATAAGCTAAATTATAACAATATTCTTCTTTTTTATTTAAGTTAGTTTGATAGATATTATATATTTCTTTACTTATATTACTTACCTTTTCTAATGCTCCAGCATCAGGATTACCAAAAAGTGTGAATATAGATATTACATAAGGATTTAAAGAATTATAACTGCCAATATCATGAAAATATTGATTATAATATCCATATTTATGTAAGAATGTTTTTTCATCAAAATTTAGTCCATTGTAATAATCATTATTCATAGCATCTTTAAGTAATGTAGTATATTCATTATCATTTTGAAGTAGTTCATAAACATGTTTAAGAAGTGTATTAGTAGTTGTAACACTCATATATCCAAATCTATCAGAATCTGTGATGGTTAATGTTATACCTAAAGTATTTTTTGCATAATTCCTTAAATTATCAACTCCAATATAATCGGTAAGCATTATATGTGATGCATTTTCACTAACAGATATCAAATAATAAAGTATATCTTTAATAGGTATTTTACTATTTACCTCATATTTTAGTAGTCCCTCTTCTTTTGATAAATTTCTATATTCACTAGTAAATGTAATAGTATCATTTAGATTAACATTATTATCAATTATATATGCCGCATCAAATAATTTAATAATACTAGCATTATAATAAATTGCATTAGGATTTAAAGTCAATGTATAACTATTATTTAAATCTTCAAAATAAATAGCTAATCTATTAGTATTTAATGAACTTGTTAATTCATTAAATAAAGTATCAATATTATTGCTTTTATATGGTGTTAACATACAAGAGGTATATTCTATATCATCTCTAATTTTTTCTTGGATAATTGCTAATTGTTCATTGTCATATCTTATTTTTAATTTACAAACATAATATAAAGCAATTATAGAAATAAGCATAAGACTTAATATAACAATTATTATAATTAAATATCTTTTAATACTTTTTTTCATCTTCTTCATTTTATTCACTACCTAAAATATATAAATATAAAAATTGCTAAACAAACACAATATATTGAAAATTTCCAAAGTTTACCTTTTTTAACCCAGTTACTTAACCAGCGATATGAGAAAAATGTTACAATTCCTGCAGCAATCATACCTGTTAGGTATGGTACTAACATACTTGATAGTTCTGTAGTATTTGCTAAATCACTTACTCCTAAAATCATTGTTCCAACACTTACTGGAAAATATAACATGAATGTATATTTTAGAGCAGTATCTCTTTTTAAATTACAAAGTAGGCAAGCTACTAAAACTGTTCCACTACGAGATATCCCTGGCACTATAGTTACGGCTTGAATTAAGCCAATTAATATAGCATCTTTTAGTTTTATATCTTCATCACTCTTAGTTCCTTTAATATTTCTTACAATAAATAAAGCAAGAGCAGTAATTAAGAAGGCTATAGCTAAACCATTTAGGCTATACCATTTTTCTAATTCATCTTTAAATATGAATCCAGTTATTCCAACAGGGATAGTACTAATAATTATATATAAAGCATATCTAAATTTATTTTTGTATTTTTTCCTGGTATCTTTTTTAAAGATATAAGAAAAAAAGGCAATAATAAGTTCTTTAATATCATTCCAAAATATAATAAATATGGCAATAAAAGAACCAAAATTAGAAATTATTTCAAAGTTTAGGGAATTAAACATATTGGTATTAAATAAATTTTTAAATAAAAATATATGACCACTACTAGATACTGGAATTGGTTCAGTAATACCTTGAATAATACCTAAAATTATATATGTTATTATATCCATTTTTCTTCACCATTATAATTATATATTAATTTTAAAAAAAATGCACTATATTTATAGGCATTTAATTTTTTTCTACTTCATAAGTTTCTCCGAAGGTATCAACGGTTACTTTAGTAATTACCACATTTTCTTCTAAGGCCCCAGTTACATCATTAGCGATTTTCTCATTTGCAACTATTTCATCAATGATATCCATACCTTCAGTAACTCGACCAAATCCAGCGTATAAGCCATCAAGTGAATATGTAGCAGAATCATCTAAAACTATGAAAAATTGGCTTCCTGCTGAATCATTATCCTGACTTCTTGCCATAGATATAACTCCGCGGGTATGACTTAAAGTGTTTTTAGTATAGCCATTACTACTAAATTCTCCTTTTATGGTATAACCAGGTCCTCCAGTGCCATCCCCATCAGGATCTCCTCCTTGCAGTACAAAACCAGGAACAGAACGATGAAATGTAAGCCCATCATAAAATCCTTCCTCTATTAAATTTACAAAATTAGCAACAGTATTCGGAGCATACCCAGGATAAAGTTCAATAGTAACTACCCCATAATCTTCAATTTCCATTGTAACTATTGGATTTTGTACCTTTTCACCACACCCAGTAAGTAAAATTAAACTAACAAATAAAATAATTATCTTTTTCATCATGTATCACCAAAAGTATTTTATCATATATATTTAAATATGAGAATATTTTTTTTAGTATTAGGTAGTTTTTTTATAAGTATTGCATTATTTCTAATAATAATTTATCTAAATTTATTTACTTTAGGGTATACATTTTTTGAATTTGTTTATTTTATTATTAGAAGTTCATGTTTACTATTTATACTTGGTGGATGTTTTTTTATATATAAAGGAATAGGGAGGCTAAAAAGATGAATTTTTATTATGATTTAGTTTTAAACTTTAATGAAATACCTTTTATGTTTTATGAGTGGTTTGATGAAGATAATGTGGAATTAATTAGAAAAATCCCTTTATTTTCAGTAAGTAATAAAATACTTAAAGATTTAATTTATAATGAAATTACAGTAAATAAGGATTTTTTAGATTTAATTGAAAATAAATGTGAACTTAAGAATAAAACCCTTAAATATGTGGCTTTATTTGCCAGTAAAAATGGGACAATAGCTCTAGAATTTAATAGTGAGGGAAAAAGTATATATCACTCATTCCTGCAAGTTGATGATGAAATTGGAGTAATTGAAATGCTTTATACTTTACCACAGTTTAAATTAAATTATGAATTAGGCCCAAAATTAAATACCAATAATAATTTAAGAATTGAAAATAATATTAAGAATTTCATTCAAATAGAAATAGATTCTTTATATAAAAAAGAAAATTTTGATAAATTAAAATATTTATATAATGAATGGTTTTTAAAAGATAGTAATAATTTTGAAGAAATATATAAAGAAATGAATCAAAAATTACAAGAGGGAATTACTGATAGAGAAGTATTTATTTATAATCTAATAAGACTTAGTTATAATAATGTATAATTTATTATTAGCAGTTAATAATAGTATTAAGGTGAATTATGAAAAAAATATTATTAATTGTTTTAGCTTTAATTTGTTTAAGTGGTTGTAGTTGTAATAATAATACTGCTAGAGGAGCTGTCGAAGCATTTTTAGATGAGTATCGTAATTTAAGTGCTTCAGTTGTTGGAGATATGGATGATGTAGTAGATAGTGAAGAAAATTTAAATGATGAGCAAAAAGATAAATATCGGGATATTCTTCGCAAGCAATATACGGACCTTACTTATGAAATAATTGGTGAAGATTATAATGATGATACTGCTTTAGTAGAAACTAAAATTACCGTATATAATTTAGGTAAAGCTCAAAATGATGCTAGCAAGTATTTAAATGAACATAGTGAAGAATTTTATGATGAATTTAACAACTATGATTTATCTAAATTCTTAGATTATAAACTTGATTTAATGCAAAAAAATACTGATACTATAAGTTATACAATAAACTTTAATGTAGAGAAAAATGAAGATGACGTTTGGCAAGTAACTGAAATTAGTCAAAGTGATTTAGAAAAAATCCATGGTATATATGAAGAAAACGAGTAATTGCTACTCGCCTTTTTTTGGTGTTCTTAATCTTAAAGGAACTATATTATAATTTCTAATAGTTGTTAGGCATTCTTTTATTTTAGATATGTAATCAACATAATTACAATCCACTTCTTTTAAATCTTTAAATAAATCCATAGATAAATTATTATTTAATCTATTAATATTAAAAAGTTCATGTAATATTTGATAATCTACTTCTTTAAAAGTATCAGGATTATTAAAATCTATTTCTTCCATTTTGGCAAGTATTTTATTATAAATATCTAATAAATTTGTACAATCAATAAACAAAAAATTTGGAGTATTAGCTAATCTAGCTAAAAATTCAATTATAAAATTTAAACAATTAGGATTAGTTAAATCATATAGTCTATATAACAAATCAAATAAAATAGTGTATTTAGTAATGCCATAGTTATTAGAATATAAAAGCATTGCATAATTATATACTTGATTATTACATAGAATCCTTACATAATCTTCATAATAAAGAGGACTTATATTATTGTTAGCTAAAAATTCACATATTGAACTAATATAATTTAAATCTTTATTCTTTATTAACTCTGGATATTTTATACCAATAATAGCCATTATAGCTTTTTCTTGTATTGTATAAGTATGATTCATTTGTTCCATAAAAGTAGTTTCATCTACATCTTTATATAAAGGATAAACATCTTCAAACTCATTATATAAAGGTAAATTAATACATTCTATTCTTATTAATCCTTCTTTTATTTCAAATAATTGTTGATATACTTTAAAACTTATCATGACAAAACACTCCCCTTGTCCTATATTGTATCACAAAATAGGCATTTTGTTAGGGGTAAATTACATATTTTAAGTTAATAATCATATCTTTTTATAGGGGATTCTCATGAAAAAGTTAATTTTAAGTCTTGTATTATTAGTATTACCAATAAAAGTATCAGCAATAACTGCCAGTAGTGCTATTGTTATGGATTTAAATAGTAATAGAATATTTTATGAAAATAATATTCATGAACAAAGATTAATTGCTAGTATTACTAAGATAATGACAGCGATTGTTGCAATAGAATATGGTAATTTAGATGATATCTATGAGGTAGATGACGAAGTACTTGATGCTTATGGCAGTGCAATATATATTGAAATGGGCGAAAAATTAACTTTAAAAGATTTGTTATATGGCTTGATGCTAAGAAGTGGTAATGATGCGGCAGTTGTTATTGCTAAAAATATTGCTGGTTCTATGGAAGCTTTTGCCATGCTTATGAATGAAACCGCTAGTAAAATTGGGATGAATGACTCCTATTTTTATAATGCACATGGGTTAGAAGAAGATGATGGCACAGCTAATTTATCCACTGCTTATGATATGGCTCTTTTAACTAAATACGCTATGGAAAATGAAACATTTAGAGAAATCTTTGCAACTAAAAATTATAGTGTTAAAACTAATAAAAAAAGTTATAGTTGGACAAATAAAAATCGTCTTTTACATGAATATGATTTTATCACCGGGGGAAAAACAGGTTTTACTAAAAAGGCTAGAAGAACACTAGTAACTACTGCTAGTAGCAATAATATAGATTTAGTAATTGTTACTCTTAATGATCCTAATGATTTTGAAGATCATTTAACTTTATATACGGAAATATTCAAAAAATATGAAGCTATTAAAGTATTAGATAAGAAAAACTTTAAAATTAAAGAAGATACCGAATATAAAAATGATACTTTGTATATTAAAGATGATGTCTATATTCCTGTTTTAAAAGAAGAAAAGAATAGTATTTCTATTAAATATGAACTTTTTAAAAATAATAATTATATGAATGGTGATGTTGTTGGAACTGCTAAAATATATATAAAAGAGGAATTAGTAAAAGAAGTAAATATTTATGTAGATAAAAATAAAGAATTAGAAAATTTATCTTGGTGGGATAAATTATTAAGGTGGCTAGGATGGTAAGTTACATTTGGCTATTTTTAATACTTATTGGTATTGGTTTTTCAGCTCTTACGGGTAACTTAGATACAATAAATGATAGTATTTTAACTAATGGAACTAAAGCCCTAGATTTGATGTTATCAATTTTACCTATTATTGTTTTGTGGACTGGAATTATGAAAATTGCGGAAGTTTCAGGCTTACTTCGTAAATTTGCTAAATTAATGGAACCAATTTTATCTCGTCTTTTTCCAAGTGTTCCAAAAGATAATCCGGCGCTTGGGTTTATTGCATCAAATATCGCCGCTAATATGATGGGGTTAGGTTCTGCGGCAACACCATTTGGCCTAAAAGCTATGAGTGAACTACAAAAAATAAATGATAAAAAAGATACAGCTAGTGTTGCTATGATTACTTTTTTAGTTTTAAATACTGCTGGAGTAACAATTGTTCCAACAACAGTGTTAGCACTGCGTATTGCAACAGGTTCCCAAAATCCTTCAGAAATAATCTTACCAGGAGTTATTGCTACATTTTGTTCATCTATCGGGGGATTGTTACTCGATTATTTTATAAGAAGGAGGAATAATAAATGAATATGTTTTCTAAAATAGTTATTCCCATATTTATTGTATTTGTAATATTTTATGGCTTTATCAAAAAAGTTAATATTTATGATGCTTTTTTAGAAGGTGCTAAAGAAGGATTAATAATATCATTTAATATTTTTCCTTCCATTATTGCCATGGTTTTTGCTATCAATATTTTTTTAGATAGTAATTTTGTTAATGCTGTTTTAGGAGTGTTTACTCCCATATTAAATTTGATAAATATTCCTCTAGAAATTATGCCAATGGCTCTCCTTCGTCCGATATCTGGTACCGCAACTCTTGCTATAATGAATGATATTTTTATTAAATATGGACCAGATTCTTATGTGGGAAGACTTGCAAGTGTCCTGCAAGGTTGTACCGATACCACTATTTATGTCCTTGCCCTATATTTTAGTTCAATTGGAGTTAAGAAAATTCGCTATTCTTTAGGTGTTGGTTTATTTGCAGATCTCGTTGGAATTAGTGTTGCATTTATAATTACTATGTTGTTTTTCTAAGAAATGTGTTATACTTTAAGTAGGTGGTTACATGATACGCTTACAAAAGATTATTGCTGAGTACGGCTATACTTCAAGAAGAAAAGCTGAAGAGTTAATTAAGCACAAAAGAGTATTAGTCAATGGTAAAGTCATAACAGAACTGGGAACTAAGGTCGATTATAACGATGTAATAAGTATTGATGGTGTAATTATTAATAAAGATGTTAAGCATGAATATTATATTTTAAATAAACCTAGAAGTGTAATTAGTGCTGTTAGTGATGATGCCGGAAGAATTACTGTTGTTGATTTAATTAATACCGATGCTAGAATTTATCCGGTAGGTAGACTTGATTATGATACAACAGGTTTAATAATACTTACTAATGATGGCGATTTTGCTAACACTTTAATGCATCCCAAGTTTGAAATAGAAAAAACTTATATAGCTAAATTAAATAAAATATTAACTAAAGAGGAAATACATAAAATAAAAAGTGGAATCAAAGTTGATGGAAGAGAAGTTGATGTTAAAAAGTTTAAAGTAAAAAATATTAATAAAGAAAAAAATACAATGATTGTCGAAATAACCATTATTGAAGGAAGAAATCATATAATCAAAAAATTATTTAAGGAATTAAATATAAATGTGTTAAAATTAAGTAGAATTGGTTATGGATTTTTAGATATTAAAGATTTAAAAAGTGGAGAATATCGTACTTTAACAATAAAAGAAATAAAAAGATTATATAATTTAGCAAAAAAATAAAAAAGCTTTTTAGCTTTTTTTAATTTTCTTCAGTATCTTCAGTAATACTTATAGCATTAACAGGACAACCTGCAATAGCATCTTGTAATGCTTCACTATCTAAATTTTCCTCAGATTTAACAGTTGATAAGCCATCACTATTAAATTCAAAATGTTCTGGATCAGCACCAATGCACATACCACAGCCGATGCATCCATTAACTTCTAATTTTTTCATTTCAATCCTCCTTGTATAATTATAGTCAAAAACTAGTCTAAAATCAATCTTATTGTTTAAAAAAAACGTATTTTATGTTATTATTTTAATAGAGGTTGTATTATGGATACGAGAATGAATAAATATGATAATAAAAGTTTTTCTAGAGTTGCTAAAAATGAAGAATTATATAAAGAAATTAATGATGCAAGTCTAGATAATTTTAGTGTGCGTAGCAATGCAACAGTAATTGGTAATCAAGATCCGGAGATTGATATAGAAAAGATTAAAAAGATTTTAGATACTAAGTACAATAATGCGCCGAAAAGAAAGAGTATAAGAATAGATATTCCCGAAGAGGAAGAAGAAGTAGATAGCGAACCTACTAAGGAATATGACTTAAATGTTGTTTTAAAGAAAGCTAAAGATGAACTTCCAGAAACTTATGAAGAAGCAAGGGCCAAAAAATTAAGAAATACTCAATTTGATATTTTAAATAATTTACATATTGAAGAGCCTCATGAGGAAGAAGAACCAAGTAAAGCTGAAGAAGATTTAATGGAACTTATCAACACTATTAGTATTAATGAAAAAAAGATTAGTGAAATAACTGAAAAATTAGGACAAAATGCTCATGAAGATGCCAAAGAAGAAGTGGCATCAGAAGAAGCTGATGCTTTTGATATACTTGATGAACTTAAAGGCAGTGGTAATACTGAAGTTTATGAAGGAATGACTGAAGAAATTAAAAAAATTGAAGAACAAGATGAATCTGAAGATTTACCAGAAGAATCTAAAAAAGATGATGAGAAAAAAGAAGAAAATACCATAGTAGAAAAAGTAAAAGATGAAACAATGGATAGTTCTTTTTATACAACTAGTTTATTTAAGAAAAATGACTTTGCAGATGATGAAGATGACACCGATAAAGGGTTAAATATTATTATTAAAATATTGATTGTGTTAGTTATAATTTGTTTCTTAGTAGGTATATTTTTATTTGTTCGTTCATTAATTATGGAATAAAACATAATATTTACTATGAATAGAATAAGAATGCGGAGAAGTTATAGATTATCAAGTTTAATTATATTAGTTATTATTTTGATTACTTTGTTTACCACATTCTTTTTTATTTGGTATAATACATTGGTTAGTCCCAAAATAATTGATGTAGCAGAATCTAAAATCAATAAATTTATGGAATCATTTTTAAGTATGAACATCGGTTATGAGATACTTGATGAAGATATTTTAGAAGATATTTTAATTATTAATCAAAATGATTTAGGGGAAATATTATATGTTGATTATAATTTAGAAAAAGCTTATTTTGTTTTAAATACAGTTTCAACTAAATTAGAAACATTGGTAAGTGATTTAGAAAAGGGTAAGTTTAGTGATATAAGTGATAATAATATTAAAACTAGTGAACATGGACTTGTATTAGAACTACCTATGTTTATTGCTAGTGATTATGCTCTAATGAGCAATTTAGGACCAAAAATATATATGAAAGTTAATTTTGTTGGTTCAATGCTTACTAATATTAAAAGTAAAATAACGGAGTATGGTATTAATAATGCTTTAGTAGAATTATATGTAACGATAAAATTAAGTCAGGAGTTAATTAGTCCAGTGACTGATAATGAGTTATCTATAGAATATGATTGTCTAATAGCATCTCAAGTTATAAATGGTACTGTTCCAAATATTTATGGGGAATCAATACTCGAAAGTCGCGAAATTTCTATTCCCTTGGAATAAAAGTTGTGATATAATATATGATAGGGTGAGTCTAATGCAAGTATTTATTAATGAAGCATTTACTAAAGCAATTAATGATTACTTAAAAAGTGTTGAGCAATCTAAGGGTGTTGTTTACAATTCTTTTTTGGTTGTTGTAATTAGATTACTCATTATTATGTATAGTGAACTTGATATTGTTAATCCAATGGTAATAAATGATGAAGATTTACTTAAGAATAATCTTGCCAAATATGGTTATTCTAAAAATGATTTAGATATTTTCTTTTCAGATTTGCAAGTGTTTTATGAACAAGAAAAAGATAATGAAAATAAAATGATTAAAATAAAAAATCCATATTTTATAACAGTTCAAAAAGAGTTAATTGATATGTTTATAGCTAAAAAATTAAATTATAATTTAAAAGAAAAAGAAGTACAGGATTTTTATAGTTTATTATATACACCATATTCTAAAAATCCATTGCAAGTATCTTATAATTTCTTAATGGCTGATGATGTTTTAGAAATAGATACTTATTTTAAAAAACAAATGAAAGAAAATGTTAAAGTTGTAGTACCACGAGAAAAACATTTGCTAAACGTTAAAGCCTATGAGTTATTAAATTATAGTATGGATCAAATTAATAATATGGATGCATCAGAAATAGATAGAATAAATCATCAAGTATATGATTACTTTAAAATTAGAGAAAATGCTATAAATAAAGAATATTTACTTGATAAAGCTATTGAAGCAATAGAAAGGGAACAAAACAAAGTAACTAGTGGTAATGGTTATGTTGATATATTACTAGTAATGAGTATTATTTGTACTGTTATTATGGTTGTTGGTATTATTACATTTATTGTAATTTAAGGAGGGTTTATGAAGAGTGTTTTAATTGATGATTTAGAATATGAAGTAATTAAAAATTATCGTGATGCTCTAAATGTAGAAGATTTAACGGGTAAAATTACTGATTATTTTGATAATTTTGATTATATTTTAGGGGATTATGCGTATGGTAAAGTAAGACTTAAAGGTTTTAATGAAAAAAGTAATAAATATTTTAAGCCAATTAATGATTATAGTAAAATAGATGATTATATAAAAAATAATTGTGCTTATGATTGTAGGTATTTTATTATTAAAAGAGTGGTTGAAAAAAAATAATAATTAAGTTATAATTAATTTATGATAAATGAAGGGATTGATTAAAGTGGAAAAAATAAAATTAAGTTTAGTATCGGGTTCTAGTTTAGAAAAGCCTTTAATTACAGCTTTTAATGGAGCAAATGCTAGTTATGTTGTGCTAGATAATGAAATGAATGGAACTATGGGTCTTCCTATTATTTTAGTATCTAAATTAGAAAATAACAAATTAGTTAAAATAACTGATCAAAATGAATGGAATGCCGTTAAAGAATATTTGCGGATGATTATTGCGGGAAATCAAGTAAATTATATTAGTGTTGAACCTGCTTTAAGTGCAGATGATGTGTTCTTTTCACAACTTACGTTACCAGTTGCTTCTTTTGAAGCTCTAAAAAACAATTATAATTCAAATGGAGTAAGTAATGTTGCTAATGGTGCTACTAGTACACCAACTCCTGTTGCAACTCCAACACCAGATGTAGCTCCAACAGCTCTATCTATGCCAACATCACCAGTAACTCCAGAAGTTACTCCAGCTAGTCCTAGTCCAGTTACTCCACCAAATGTGGATGCAGTAGCTAGTGAACCAGTAATGCCTAATATGGCAGGTCAAATGCCAAGCGCTCCAGCAGCAGAACCAACAACACCAGTTACTCCAGCTGTGGAACCTACAGTAGCACCGGCAGAACCTACACCAATGCCAAACGTAACACCGGTTATGCCTGAGCCACCTCAAAATGCTCAAGCGGCAGCTCCTGTTATGCCAGAACCTGTAGCTCCAGCACCTCCAGTAGAACCACCAATGCCAAGTGCTCCAGCTGAAGAAAATCCTCAACCAGAAGTTCCTGTAGATTTTACAGCAGATAAAGAAGCTTTCTTAAAAGCTTGTGAAAATATGTTTGATGCATTAGTTGCAAAATTCAATAAATAGGTATTAAAACCTATTTTTTTTATATAATGTAGTATGAAGGAAACAATTAAATATTATTATAATATTGAAATTGATAATTTAGAAGAATTTGATGGCAAATACTTTTTTAAGTATCAAAATCAAGATTTCTTTTTTGTCTTTTTTAATCGTAATTTAGATGAACTTGATGATATATTAAAATGTTGTATTAATATGAAAGAAAAGGGAATAGATGCCCATAATATAATTGTAAATATAAATGGTGAAGTATTAACTAAAGTAAATAATTATAATTATATATTAATGTCTGTTAGTAATTATAATGAAGAATATGATATTTTTGATATTGTTAATATGATTAATAAACTTACTTTAAATAATCAATCTAGTAAATTATATCGTAATAATTGGAGTGCTTTATGGAGTGAAAAAATGGATTATTTTGAATATCAAGTAAGAGAATTAGGTTTAGATAAAAAAGTAATTCAAGAATCTTTTAGTTACTATTTAGGCCTGGCAGAAAATGCTATTAGTTATGTGAATAATATTACTTTAAAATATAATTCTTTTAATTCTAAAGTTACTTTATCACATCGGCGAATATTTTATCCAAATTATAAAATAAATTTCTTAAATCCCTTATCATTTATTTTTGATTTAGAAGTTAGAGATATTGCTGAATACTTAAAAGCCATGTTTTTCTCGCCACAAAACGATGAAGATGTACTAGAAGAATTAAAATGTTTCTTACAAATAAAAAAATTAACCCATTATGAGTATAGTATGTTATTTGCCAGATTAATGTATCCTTCTTATTATTTTGATTTATATGATGCAATTATGAACAATGATGAATCAGAAGAAAAATTAGTGCCAATAATTGCTAAAAACGAGGATTTTGAATTATTTTTAAAAGAAGCATATTTAGAAATTTCTAAATATGCTCCAATAGATAAGATAAACTGGCTTATATACTAATGTTGATAACACCTTCAAGATCAGGTATTTCTTCTTTTAATAAATTATAAATCCCTTCATTTATTTCTGTACCTAACATATCACAAGTATTGCAATGTCCAGATACTTTAACATAAACAAAGTTATCTTCATATTTGACAAATTCTATATCCCCACCTTCTAAAATAAGGTATGGTCTTATCCCATCTATTACTTCAATTATTTTTTCTTCCATATTCTTCACCAAATAATATTATAAAACGAAAAACTTGTTAAGTAAATAATTATTTGGTATACTTTAATTGTAAGAAGGTGGCGATATGCCTAAAATTAAATGTGGAGATATAATTAAATGTAAGGTAACAGGTATTGCTGATTATGGTTTTTTTGTAGAGTGTGAAAATAATTATTCAGGATTATGTCATATATCTGAAGTATCAAATGATTTTGTCAAGAGTATTCATGATTTTGTTCATATTGGGGAAATTATCTATGCTCAAGTATTAGATATAGATAAGAAAAATAAACAAATGAAACTATCTATTAAAGATATTTATTACAAAACTGAAGATGATGGCACTAGAATAGTAGAATCAAGAAAAGGATTTTTACCATTAAAAGAGATGTTATCAATATGGATTGAGGAAAAGATGGAAGAATATAAGAAAGAGTAACATATTTTACGTAAAATAATGAAATGTATTTTATTTTAATTGTTAAACATTATTTTTTGTGATATCCTGTATATAAGAAGGGTAGAATGAATCTTTATAAATTAAGTGTTGGAGAAGCAAAAAAAATAACTAAAGAATTCAAGAATACTGAATTTGGTAAAAGAGCATATTTTGTTGCAATGATTCCACTGGTGCTTTGTATATTTTTATCATTGATGGGACTTTATTTAACAATACTGGATGATTCTAATGATTCTGGTACAATCGTACTTACCGGAGCCTTTATTTCTTTTGGAATAGCTTGTATTACTTCATTACAATATTATGCTTTATTAAAAGATTATATTAAATCCTTAGATGAAAAAACTGCTAGTAAAAAATAAACTAGTAGTTTTTTGTTATAAACACTTTAATAAAAGGTAGTATTAAATTATGCCTTTTATAGCCTTGCTTTTAGATACTAAATTAATTTCATCACTTACTTCCCAAATTTTACCATTATTTTCTATATAAAACTCTATATTGCCCTTTGAAGATTTTATAATGCTGATATCAGTATCATTATCTTGTAATAAATAAAAATTTCCATATTCTTTTGCAACCTGAATTAAATCGTCTTTTTGATAAGTTTCATCGTTAACAACTAATGTATTAGGATAAGTATCTTCAGAAGTGTTATTGTGTGGGGAAATTGATATTCCATCAAGATTTAATCCTTCTTCAATATGAAAATCCGGATATTCCTCACCGCATGGAGTAATTATAATATATTTTGACATAAGCATAGCACCAGCACTAAAACCTAGCATAAGGCCATTATATCTTTTCAATTCATCTAAAATACCTAATTTTTCACACATTTCTTTTTGTTTAAAAGGATTACCTCCCATTAACATAACAAAACTAGCCTCTGCAATCATTTTGCTAGCTTCATCACTTGTTAAATCCGGTGTAATTAAATTAATTTCTTCAAACTCAATTCCTACATTTTTAAAATGCTTGGTAAATTCTGGAATATATTTTGCTTTTGTTTTTTCGATTTTTTCTGGGCCACCTGGAACATATACTATGCTTTTTATATCTTTTAATTCAGCTTTAAACATATCTCCTAAACCATGTCCAAATGCATTATTAAAATCAAAGCCACTACAATAATATCTAACCATTATTTCACTCCTTGTATTTTTATTTAATATAATCTTTTGTACATTTTAATTATATCATGTTTTAAATTTTTTAAATAAAAAATCAACCATTTTTGATTGATTTCTATATAAAAGTTCGAATGAATCGAAGAGATTATTTACTGGTGCCGTTGAAGAAGTTATCTACAACTTTTACTAAAGTTAATTGATGTTTGAATCAACCATTAATTCCTAAATTATAATAATTATCTAGTTTTACCAGAAACATTTTTCTTTGCTTGCTCATTAATTGCTAATTGTTGAAGTGTAGCTACTAATTCACTTGTTTCAACTGGCGTAAAATCACCATTTGTTTCCTTAATATATTTAGTAATTATTTCAGCTTTATCTGTTTGCTTAAACACCCCAAACGAACCCATTAAATCTGCAACTATATGTCCATATTGTTCTTTTAATTTGCAAAACCTTATTGCAGCAGCTATTGATGGACTATAAGTATCCTTAATTGCAGAAGCTAATTTAAATGAATCCAAGCCAACTCTTGGATTAGTTTTATAAGTACCGTTTGGATTAGCATAATCCATCAAATCTCTTTCTACTAAATCCATTATTTGAGCTTCTGTTAAATCCCTAGTATCGACTCTAGTACCGTCTTTTTTCATAAGATAAGTTTCACATACTGTCATAGGAATTCCATGTGCTATCATAGCCCCCATATGATAATCAGCTTTTAATTGTTCTATTTCTTGGGGTGTTTTGGTTCTAATATTAATCATTTCTTTCCTCCTCAAAAATATTATAGCATACGGCATACTACGTCCGCAACCTAACAATATTATTATTCTAAAAAAAATCAAAACCACTCCAAAAACAAATAGAAATGTAGTATAATACTACTTAACAAATCGGAGACTACTAGGTATTACCGTTCTCTCCAGTATAATATAGGAGTGGTTTTGATATGAATATAATAGAACAAAATAAAGAAAAAATCAATGGTATTTTATCAACTCATTAAATAAAATTTTAACTGCACGTTTTCTTTATGATGTGCAGTTAGTCGTTGAATTAAAGAAATTACTTATAGA